>NZ_JBNHFG010000024.1:0-41055 GCF_059090025.1 Arthrobacter sp. Y3224198 | reverse complement strand
GCCGGGCCGCCGTCCACCATTCCCGGACCGCCGTACCCGTACGCCGGGCGGCAAGCCGGGCCGCCGTCCACCATTCCCGGACCGCCGTACCCGACCGCCGGGGTTTCTCCGCGGGCGGCAAGCCGGGCCGCCGTCCACCATTCCCGGACCGCCGTTCCCGACCGCCGTACCTGCCGGCGGGCAGCAGGCCGTTCCCGACCGCCGGGGTTTCTCCGCCTGCGCGGACCACGGCCGGTACGGCCATAGACTGGGATTGTGAGTGATTTCTCAAATGTTCCCGCCGCGCCGCGCAGCACGGATACCTGGCTGCTGAAGGCCCTCGCCGCCGATCTGGGGGAGGCCGGGTACACCGTGGACGGTGTGGCCGGGCTGCTGGGCGAGGAGGCATCGGCGGCCCTGCAGCGGGACCAGCTGGTGCCCGCCCTGCTGGCCTGCCGTGCCGAAGCGGAGGCCGCCGAGCCGCGTCGCGTGGCGCTGCCGGTATTGCTCTGGCTGCTGGGCGAAACAGTGGAGCGTGCCCAGTTGGACGCGGCGCTGCCCCGCACCGGCACCGAAGGCCTGCTGGAACTGGGACTCATTGAACGCGGACGCATCTTCGGCACCTTCCGTGCCGCCGTGGACCTGCGCCCGTACGGTGCCGACGACGGCGCCGCCGGCACCGAGGGAAACCCGAACGGCGATCTCTGGGTGGCCAGCGATCTGGGCAGCCACCAGCGTCCCGGTGTGCTGCGCCGCGACCATGTCCTGGGTATCGGCCAGGCGTCCCTGAGCCTTGCGCAGCTCACGGTGCGCGTACCCGTGGACCGCGCCCTGGACCTCGGCACGGGCTGCGGTATCCAGACCTTCCACCTGTTGCGACACGCGGACCACGTCACCGCCACGGACATTTCCGAACGCGCCCTGGGGTTCGCCCGGTTCAACCTGATGCTCAACGCCACCCAGCTGGACATTGACCCGGACCAGCCCGACGAACGGTTCAGCCTGCGTCTGGGCAGCCTGCTGGAGCCGGTGGCCGGTGAGAAATTCGACCTGGCGGTCTCCAACCCGCCCTTCGTGATCACTCCGCGGACCGGGACCGAGACTGAAAGCGACCGGTTCACTTACCGGGACGGCGGGATGGCCGGGGACGGCATTGTCTCCGCGTTGGTCTCCGGGCTTGGGGAGGTGCTGCGCCCCGGCGGCACGGCGCAGATGCTGGGCAACTGGGAGATCCCGGCCGGAGAAGAGGAGAATTGGTCCGCGCGGATCCAGCAGTGGGTGCCCGGAGGCACCGACGCATGGGTCATCCAGCGCGAGACGCTGACCCCCGCGGAGTACGCCGAAATGTGGCTGCGGGACGCCGCGCAGGGCAGGGACGGCGGGGAATACGCCGCCGCGTACGCCGGGTACCTGCAGGACTTCGCTTCCCGCAACGTGGGTTCTGTGGGATTCGGCTCACTCTGGTTGCGCCGGCGGCGTAAGCCGGACGCCGAACCGCTGCGGCGGTTCGAGGAAATCACCCACCCCGTGGAACAGCCCATGGGCCCGCACCTGGAGGCAGCGGTCCGCCGCTTCGACTGGGTGAGCACCCGCACCGACCTGGCGTCCGCCCATCTGACCGTGGCCGACGACGTCACCGAGGAACGCCACCAGCGGCCCGGAGCCGAGCATCCCGGTGTGATCCTGCTCCGGCAGGGCGCCGGGCTGCGCCGGACCAACCTCATGAGCACGGAGCTCACCGGTTTCGTTTCAGCCTGCGACGGTGAGCTGTCCGTCGGGCAGATTACCTCGGCGCTGGCGGCGCTGCTGGACCGTTCCGATTCCGAATTCGGCGCAAGCCTGATCGGGGAAGTGCGTAATCTGGTGGAGGACGGCTTCCTCGTTCCGCTGTACAGGTAGGCTCCCGGCCGATCCTGGGAACAGATCAGTGCGCGCCGTGCTTTATGGTTACCCTAGTGCTGGGGCATCGCGCATACTGTCTGTGGATGAAGCCGGACAGCGAATGCCCGGAGCGTGGATGCACCGGACAGCCGGATAAGAACCGGCCCCAATCATTTGATACCCGTTACGTAGGAGAACAGTGCCAGTTAAGGCAACGGACAAGAAGACCGGCAAGAAGAAGCTTGTAATTGTCGAGTCTCCGGCCAAGGGCAAGACCATCGCCGGATACCTCGGCGAAGGCTTCGAGGTGACGGCGTCGATGGGGCACATCCGCGATCTTCCGCAGCCCTCCGACCTGCCCGCCGAGCTGAAAAAGACAGCTGTGGGCAAGTTCGCCGTGGACCTCGACAAGGACTTCGAGCCCTATTACGTGGTGTCCGCGGACAAAAAGAAGAAGGTGGCCGAGCTCAAGGCTGCCCTGAAGGACGCCGACGAGCTTTACCTCGCAACTGACGGTGACCGCGAAGGCGAAGCCATTGCCTGGCACCTGCTGCAGGTACTCAAGCCGAAGGTCCCCGTTCACCGGCTGACCTTCCCCGAAATCACCCGCGAAGCCATCCAGCGGGCGCTCCAGGAGATGCGCGACGTCGACGTGGCCATGGTGGATGCCCAGGAGACCCGGCGCATCCTGGACCGCCTCTACGGCTACGAAATCTCCCCGGTGCTGTGGCGCAAGGTGGCCCGCGGCCTGTCCGCCGGCCGCGTGCAGTCCGTCGCCACCCGCCTGGTGGTGGAACGCGAGCGTGAGCGCATGGCGTTCCGCGCGGCGTCGTACTGGGACCTCGTGGGTACCTTCGCCACCGAGGCAGCGGAAAAGTTCAAGGCCCGGCTGGTCTCCGTGGACGGAGCCCGTGTGGCCACCGGCAAGGATTTCACCGACCGCGGTGTCCTGAAGTCCAAGACTGCCGTCCACCTGGATGAAGCCTCGGCAGTGTCCCTGGCCGCCGGCCTGGAAGCGGCGGCGTTCACCGTCCGTTCCGTGGACACCAAGCCCTACACCCGCCGTCCGGCCGCGCCGTTCACCACCTCCACCCTGCAGCAGGAGGCAGGCCGCAAGCTGCGGTTCTCCTCGCGGGTCACCATGCAGGTGGCCCAGCGGCTGTATGAAAACGGCTACATCACCTATATGCGTACGGACTCTCCGGCACTGTCGGACCAGGCGATCAACGCCGCCCGCCGGCAGGCCTCGGAACTCTACGGACCCGAGTACGTGCCGGAGGCCCGGCGCGTCTACAAGGGCAAGTCCAAGAACGCCCAGGAAGCGCACGAAGCCATCCGGCCCGCGGGCGACTCCTTCCGCACCCCCGCCCAGGTGGCTTCCTCGCTTCGCGGCGACGAGTTCCGGCTGTACGAGCTGATCTGGAAGCGTACCGTCGCCTCCCAGATGGCGGACGCCAAGGGCTCCACCGCCTCCGTGCGGCTCGGTGCCGTGGCCGCGGACGGCCGCGACGCCGAGTTCTCGGCCTCCGGTACGGTCATCACCTTCCGCGGTTTTATGGCCGCCTATGAAGAGGGGCGCGACGCCGTACGCGAGGACGACGAGGCCGAGGGCACCGAGGGTGCACGCCTGCCGGTGCTGAAGGCCGAGGACCGGCTGACGGCTGCCGACATTGCCGCCGGCGGGCACGAGACCTCCCCGCCGCCGCGGTACACCGAAGCGTCGCTGGTGAAGATGCTCGAAGAGCTTGGCATCGGCCGCCCGTCCACCTATGCCGCCACCATCTCCACCATCATGGACCGGGGCTACGTCACCAGCCGCGGCCAGGCACTGGTGCCCAGCTGGATTGCGTTCTCCGTGGTCCGCCTGCTGGAGGAGCACTTCACGGACTACGTGGACTACGACTTCACCGCCGAACTCGAAGAGGACCTGGACCGCATTGCCCGCGGCGAGGCCGGACGCGTGGAGTGGCTGAACCGGTTCTACTACGGCGACCGCGTTGAAACCGGCCTCCACACCATCGTTAATGACCTGGGCGAGATCGATGCCAAGGCCATCAACTCCATCGAGATTGCCGACGGGATCATGCTCCGCGTGGGCAAGTTCGGCCCCTACCTGGAGCGTCCGCTGCCCGCCGACGCCCCGGAAGGCACCGAGCCGGAGCGGGCCAACGTGCCCGAGGACCTGGCTCCCGACGAGCTGACCGCCGAAAAGGCCATCGAACTGATGGAGACCGCCGCGCCCGAGGAACGGGTGCTCGGCACCGATCCGGAGACCGGACGGACCATCGTGGCCCGCAACGGCCGCTACGGCCCGTACGTGATCGAGCTGATCCCGGAGCCCACGGAAGAGGAACTGGCCAACCAGCCGGTGGAGTACTACAAGAACGGCAAGCCGAAGCCGCCGAAGAAGCCGGTCAAGGTCAAGCCGCGCACCGGCTCGCTGTTCAAGTCCATGAGCGTGGAAACGGTCACCCTGGAAGAGGCGCTGAAGCTGATGAAACTGCCGCGCGTCCTGGGTACCGACGCCGAGGGCAACGAGATCACCGTGCAGAACGGCCGCTTCGGTCCGTACCTGAAAAAGGGCACCGACTCGCGTTCCATCGGCTCGGAAGAGGAGATCTTCACGATCACCCTGGAGCAGGCGCTGGAGATCTACTCCCAGCCCAAGCAGCGCGGCGGCCGTCAGGCAGCGGCACCGTTGGCGGAGTTCGGCACCGACCCGGTCTCGGAGAAGCCCATTGTGGTGAAGGACGGCCGGTTTGGTCCCTACATCACGGACGGCATCACGAACATCACCGTGCCGCGGTCCACAGCCATTGAGGAGCTGACCCGCGAGCAGGCGATCGAGCTGCTGGCGGAGAAGCGGGCGAAGGGCCCGGCCAAGAAGCCCGTGCGTAAGCGTGCAGCCCCCAAGAAGGCTGCGGCAAAGAAGTAGGGAACGGGATAGAGCCATAATGGGAACATGCGCCTAGGCGTCCTCGACATCGGGTCCAATACCGTCCACCTGTTGCTGGTGGACGCGCACCCCGGTGCCCGTCCGGCTCCTTTCGCCTCGCACAAGCGGCCCCTGCAGCTGGTGTCCTACCTGGATGCCGACGGGGCCATCAGCGACGCCGGCCAGGACGAGCTGATCGGGTTCGTCAACGAGGCGTGGGACTTCGCCCGGCGGCACGGCGCCCAGGACCTGCTGGCGTTTTCCACGTCCGCCGTCCGGGAATCCGCCAACGGCACCGAGGTCCTGGCCCGGGTGCACCGGGAAACACCGGTACAGCTGGAGGAACTGTCCGGGGGAGACGAAGCCGCGATGACGTTCCTCGCCGCCCGGCGCTGGTACGGATGGGGGGCCGGGTCCATCCTGGACCTCGACATCGGCGGGGGATCCTTCGAAATGGCCATGGGCCCGGACGAGCTGCCAGCCATTGCCCGGTCCCTGCCCCTCGGGGCCGGGCGGCTGACGCGGGACTGGCTGGCCGAGGACCCGCCCACCCCGAAAAGCGTCAAGAAGCTGGGCAAGTACATTCGCGGGCTGGTGCGGGAGACCGCTGAGGAGTTCGGAGCCGTGGGACGTCCGGACCTGGTCACCGGAACCTCCAAGACCTTCCGTTCCCTTGCCCGCATTGCCGGAGCCGCGCCGTCGGCCGCCGGGCCCTTTGTGCCCCGGCAGCTGACCCTGGATGATCTGTCGCTGTGGACCAAGCGGCTGGGCGCCATGAGCTCCAAGGACCGCGCCGGGTTGGACGGAGTCTCCGCGCTGCGGGCTCCGCAGATGCTGGCGGGGGCCCTGGTGGCGCAGGCCGCCATGGAAGCCTTTGACATTCCGGTGGTGAAGATCTGCCCCTGGGCTCTGCGTGAGGGGCTGATCCTGCGGCGCTTCGACACCCTGAGATTCGAAACCACCGGCGAACTTCCCAGCAGTCCCGCGGACGGCGAGGAATTCCTCGTACCCGCCGGAGCTGCCTCCCCGAACGGAAAGCCCAGCTGATATGAGTCCGTCCCCTGTCCCGTCTTCCGCCGAGCCGCTGCCCGCACCGGCCGTCGACATCCCGGTGGCCCTGTCCAGCGCCTCGGTCTATCCGCTGTCGGTGCATGACGCCTTTGCCGTGGCGCACGACCTCGGGTACGACGGCGTCGAAGTCATGGTGACCAACAGCGCGATCAGCCAGAACCCGGACACCCTGCGGGACCTGAGCGAGCGGTACCAGCAGCCCATCCTCGCCATCCATGCCCCCACGCTCTTGCTGACCCAGCAGGTCTGGGGCAAGGCCTGGACCAAGATCGAGTTGTCGGCGGCCATGGCGGCGGAGGTGGGGGCCTCCACCGTGGTGGCCCACCCGCCGTTCCGCTGGCAGACCGGCTATGCCGAAAACTTCGCCGAGGGCGTTCAGGCCATTGCCGAGCAATACGGGGTCACTATCGCGGTGGAGAACATGTATCCGTGGCGGGTGCGTGGTCGGGAGGCCAAGGCCTACCTGCCGCACTGGAACCCGGTTCCGGAACCCTATGAACACGTCACCTGGGATTTCTCCCACGCGGCCATTGCCGGGATGGATTCCTTCGAACAGATCCGCAAGCTCGGGGACCGGCTCAGCCATGTGCACCTTACGGACGGAACCCCCAACGGCAAGGACGAGCACCTGCTGCCGGGTGAAGGCACACAGCGCTGCGCCGAGGCACTTTCCTACCTGGCGGGGTCCGGTTTCAAGGGTGTGGTGGCCATTGAGGTCAGCACCCGCAAGACCAAGGTGGCCGGAGAACGCGAAGAGCAGTTGAAGCAGACGCTGGACTTTGCCCGCGAGCATCTCCGGCCCAAGGCGCCGCTGGTGCAGCGTTGACGGCATAGGGACGCTGCGTCAGATCCGGCGTCGCGCTGACCGGGACTCGCTGACCGGGACTGCGGTCCGCCGTGACAGAATCGAAGCCATGGACAGCGCACAGAATCCCCGACTGACATTCCTTGGCTGCGGCTCGATGAACGAAGCCATCCTCGGCGGCATCCTCGCCGGCGGCCTGCCTGCCGGGCAGGTCACGGCCACCGTCCGGCGGCCCGAACGGGCGGTAGAGCTGCGTGCGGCCCACGGCATCACCGTGCTTGCCGAGGGTGACGACGCAGAGGCCAACCGGAAGGCGGTGGCCGGAGCCGACCTGGTGATTGTGGGCGTCAAGCCAGTAGGCGTGGCGGACCTGCTGCGGCAGGTGGCCGACGCGCTGCCCGCCGGAGCCGTGGTGCTCAGTGTGGCCGCTGCGGTACCGCTGTCCCTGATGGAATCCCTGCTCCCTGCAGGTCAGCCGGTCATCCGGTCCATGCCCAACACCCCGTCCCGGCTGGGCCGCGGCGTGGTATCGATTTCCGCCGGAACCCATGCCGGACAAGAGGCAATGGACCTGGCCCGCCGGGTCCTTTCGGCTACCGGCACGGTGGTCGAGGTGCCGGAGGAGCAGGTGGACGCAGTCTCCGCGGTCAGCGGGTCCGGCCCCGCCTACGCGTTCTACCTGGCGGAGGCAATGGCCCGTGCCGGCGTCGAACTGGGCCTGGATTCGGACCTGTCCGCCCTCCTGGCGCGTGAAACCGTGGCCGGTGCCGGGTACATGCTGGCCGAGCCCGACGCCGACGCCAGCGCCCTGCGGCGTGCGGTCACCAGCCCCAACGGCACCACGGAAGCGGCCATCGCTGCCTTCGACCAGCACGGTCTCCCGGGCATCATCGAAGCGGGCGCCCATGCTGCGGCGGCCCGCGCCCAGGAAATCACCGCCCAACTCTCCAAGTAGGACCCGGCCCCGGGAACCTGTCGCGCAGACGGTGCAGCGGCCGCCGGGCCAGGCGGAGGAGGCGGGCGCGAGTGCTGCTACGGGAGGGTCGTAGGGCCCGGCGCGTTGCGCGAGGGCTGCAGGGCCCGGCGGAGGCGGCTTTAATATTCCGCGAGCTCTGCGAGCAAGGAATTTCGTTGCCGCCGGAGCCGGGCCCGGAGGCCCGCCACCCGGGGACACCCGGAACCCGCCCGGAACCCACACGGAGGCCCGTCACCGGGGACACCCGGAACCCGCCCGGAACCCACCCGGAGGCCCGTCACCCGGGGACACCCGGAACCCGCCCCGCCCCGGAGGCCCGGACAGCCGGCAACGCCTACGGCCGCGCGGCGAACCGTTCGAGCAGATCCACGTGCCCGGCCACAATCAGGGTGTCGCGGCTGGAGACCTTGGTGTCCGGCTGCGCATAGGTGAAGTCCTCGCCCGGCGATTTCACGCCCACCACGGTCACGCCGTACTTGGCCCGCACATTGGCCTCGCCGAGGGTGAAGCCCTGGGTTTCCTTGGGCGGGTACATCTTCACAATCGCGAAGCCGTCGTCGAACTCGATGAAGTCCAGCATCCGTCCGCCCACCAGGTGCGCGGCGCGCCGGCCGGCGTCGGCCTCGGGGTAAATGACGTGGTTGGCGCCGATCCGGGTGAGGATCTTGCCGTGTGCCGGCGTGATGGCCTTGACCCACAGATGCTCAATGCCCAGGTCCACCAGGTTCACAGTGATCAGCACGCTGGATTCGATCGAGGTGCCCACGCCGACGACGGCTGCGGAAAAGTCCTCCGCGCCGAGTTGCTTGAGCGCTTCGATGTTGGTCGCGTCCGCCTGCACCACGTGGGTGAGGATGCTGGAGGCCTTCTGGACCAGGGCGGGGTCGCGTTCCACGGCGAGGACTTCGCGGCCCTGCCGGACCAGCTGTTCGGCGGTGGCGGCACCGAAACGGCCCAGTCCGATAACGAGCACCGGAGCGTTGTGGGCGGGTCTGTCAGCCAATGATCGGCCTTTCTTCAGGGAAGTGGTACAGGGTGTTGCGCTGGCGCACGGCCAGGGCCGCGGCAAGGGTAATGGTGCCGACGCGGCCGGCGAACATCAGCAGGGAGAGCACGTACTTGCCCGACGGTGGCAGTACCTCGCTCAGGCCGGTGCTCAGCCCCACGGTGGCGAAGGCCGAAATCACTTCGAACAGTACCGGCTGCAGCGTTTCGTTGGTGATGACCAGCAGGGCCAGGGTGGCCACCGCAACCAGGGTGGCGCCCAGGATGGTCACGGAGATGGCCACGCGCATGGCGCTTTGCGGGATGGTCCGGCCGAAGGCCCGAACGTCCGAGTCGCCGCGGGCCTCGGCCACAACGGCCAGGAACAGTACGGCAATGGTGGTGACCTTGATGCCGCCGGCGGTCGACGCCGAGCCGCCGCCGGCGAACATCAGCATGTCGGTGACGAGCAGCGTGCTCGAGTCGAGGTCGGACATGGAGACCAGGTTGAAGCCGCCGGAGCGGGTCATCACGGAGGCGAAGATGGCATGGATGATTTTGTCCGGGACGGAGAGGTCGGCGATGGTGCGGGTGTTGAACCATTCGAACGCACCCCAGACCACCGCGCCCACCACCAGCAGGATAAGGGAGACCAGGACGGTGAGCTTGGTGTGCAGGTTCCACTTGCGGATCCGGTGGCGGGTGCTGAGCAGGACCATGATCACAGGGAAGCCCAGCGATCCGATGAACACCCCCAGCATCAGCGGAACCAGGATCCACAGGTCCTCTTCGTAGGGCACCAGGCCGTCGGAGTGCGGGGTGAAGCCGGCGTTGTTGAAGGCGGAGATGGAGTAGAAGACGGCATGCCACACCGCCTGCCCAAAAGATTCGCCCAAAATCATAAAGCGCGGGGCCATGACAGCTGCCAGCGCCAGTTCAATGACGACGGCGGTACTGAAGACAATCCGCAGCAGGTGGCCCACTTCGCCCAGCCGGCCGGTGTTCATGCTTTCCTGGGCCAGCAGCTTGCCGCGCACGCCCAGCCGCTTGTTCACGGCCAGGGCCAGCAGTGAGGCGAGGGTGAGGATGCCCAGGCCGCCCACCTGGATGGCGATCAGGATCATCACCTGGCCGAACGCGGACCAGTACGTGGCGGTGGAGACCACGGTCAGTCCGGTGACGCAGACTGCGGACACCGCAGTGAAAAGGGCATCGTGCAGGGGAGTGGCCTCGCCGCTGCTGGACGCCACAGGCAGGCTCAAAAGGGCGGTGAAAAGCAGGATGACCAGGGTGAAGACGGTGAGGGCCAGCCGAGCCGGACGGCCGCTGACCATGTTGTCCACGAAGTCGCGGATGCCGGCAATGAACGAGCGCTCGGTGCGCTGTTTCGATTGCAAAAGTGGCTGCCGAGGGAGTGCCATTGTCTCTTTGTTCCAGTTCCCGTTCTTGTCCGCGGATGATTGAGCACAGAAAATATTTCCAGCACAGCGGTAAAGCTTCTCATCCGGCAGCTGGGCGCGGACACCAATATCAGGGTAACCCCCTGATCGCGTACCCTGTCTGCATGATCAGTTCCGGGCTCAGCCTCCCTGTTATGCCCACGTGCATTGTCTGGGACGAATCCCTGCTGGCCTACAGCTTCGGGCCGGGCCACCCCATGAGCCCGGACCGCCTGGACCTCACGGCGCGGCTGGCCCGCGAGCTCGGCCTGTTCGACGTCGAAGGGGTCCGGCTTGCCGAGCCCTACGTCGCGGCCGCGGCGGACCTGCTGACCGTGCACAGCTACGACTACGTCAGTGCGGTGCAGGCCGCCAGCGCCGATCCCGCGGACTGCAACGAGGCCATGGGCCTGGGGACCGAGGACACTCCGGCCTTCGCCGGAATGCATGAGGCAAGTGCCCGGCTGGTGGGCGGTTCCCTGGCCGCTGCCGATGCCGTGCTCTCCGGCAGCGTGCTGCATGCCGTGAACTTCTCCGGGGGAATGCACCACGCCGGCCCTGAGAAGGCAGCCGGGTTCTGCATCTATAACGACGCCGCGGCCGCCGTTGCCCGGCTGCTGGCCAAGGGCGTGCAGCGGGTGGTGTACATCGACGTCGACGCCCACCACGGCGACGGAACGCAGAACATCTTCTGGGACGATCCTCGGGTGATGACCATCTCCCTGCACGAAAGCGGCCTGACCCTGTTCCCCGGGACAGGCTTCGCCAATGAAACCGGCGGCAAGGGTGCCGAAGGCACGGCAGTGAACATTGCCCTGCCGTCCGGCACCAACGACGCCGGCTGGCTGCGGGCCTTCCATGCCGTGGTGCCCCAGCTGACGGAAGCCTTTGCCCCGGAAGTGATTGTCAGCCAGCATGGCTGCGACAGCCACAAGGATGATCCGCTGACCGGGCTGAGGACCAGCGTGGAGGCCCAGCGCCAGGCTGCCCTGACCATCAGCGACCTGGCCGGCCGGCTCTGCGAAGGCCGCTGGATCGCCACCGGCGGCGGGGGGTACAACGTCGCCTCCGTGGTTCCCCGGTCCTGGTCCCTGCTGATGTCCGTTGCCGCCAACGGCCGGATCCGCCCGTCCACACCGGTCCCGGCGGCCTGGCGGGACTACGTGCTGGAAAAGCACGGGGTGAAATGCACCGACACCATGGGGGACGGAGTGGATCTGTGGTGGCGTTCCTGGGAGGTGGGGTATGACCCCAATGACGGGATTGACCGCACGGTAATGGCCACCCGCAAGGAGCTTTTCCCCCTGCACGGGCTTGATCCGTGGTTTGACTAGCCCCGGCCCGAAGATGCCCGCGCCCGCTGATGCGGTTAGGCTGAATCCATGGTTTGTGACGATGTATTTGCTGTAATCGCGGAAGGCACGCGCCGTGAGATCCTCGGTGCGCTGCGCACCGGCGATAAATCGGTGGGGACGCTGGTGGAGGAACTCGAGGTCAGCCAGCCCACCGTATCCAAGCACCTGAAGGTGCTCCGTGATGCAGGTCTCGTCTCCATGCGCGCCGAAGGGCAGCGCCGCTACTACTCACTGCAGTCCGCACCCCTCGAGGAACTGGTCCTCTGGCTGCGGGCATTCGAGCTGCCTTCCCTGAATGCGCAGACACCCCGTCTGGCCTCCGTGGGCGCCGGACGCAGCACCGCAGCCGCTGCCGCCGCCGGTGCCCTGGTGCCCGGCGCCGCCGAGGCGCGGCCCCTGCCCCTGGACGCCGGGGTGCAGAACCTTGGCCGTACGGTTGGGCGCGCCGCAGAGCGTGCGGCCGACCTTTTCGGCCAGCTGCCCAAGTTCCGCCGCCGCCGCCCCTAGCCGGGGCCTTTCACGCCGGTTCATTACGTGCCGCATCGCGCCCGCGGCGGGTGCGGACTAGCGTAGTGGGGACCGGGGGACGCGACGCAAAAGGAGCAGCAGCATATGGAACGTGTACTGACACGCGTGCGGGACGACGTTTTCCGCCGCAATCCCGGGGAAACGGAATTCCATCAGGCAGTGGTCGAAGTTTTCGACTCCCTGGCCCCGGTGCTGCGCAAGCACCCCGAGTTCGCCGAGGCTGCCATCCTGCAAAGGATCTGCGAACCGGAGCGCCAAATCATCTTCCGTGTGCCCTGGGTCGATGACAAAGGGCAGGTCCGGATCAACCGCGGTTTCCGGGTGGAGTTCAACTCTGCGCTGGGCCCCTACAAGGGCGGACTGCGGTTCCACCCCTCCGTCTACCTCGGCATCATCAAGTTCCTCGGATTTGAGCAGATCTTCAAGAACGCCCTGACCGGCATGCCGATCGGCGGCGGCAAGGGCGGCTCCGACTTTGATCCGCGCGGAAAATCCGACGCGGAGGTGATGCGTTTCTGCCAGTCCTTCATGACCGAGCTGTACCGGCACATCGGCGAGTACACCGACGTGCCTGCCGGCGACATCGGCGTGGGCGGACGGGAGATCGGCTACCTGTTCGGCCAGTACAAGCGGATCACCAACCGTTACGAGTCCGGGGTGCTTACCGGCAAGGGCGTGAGCTGGGGTGGCTCGCTGGTCCGGCCCGAAGCCACCGGCTACGGCGCGGTGATGTTCGTGGAGGAAATGCTCAAGACCAAGGGCATGAGCCTGGACGGCCAGCGCGTGATCGTCTCGGGTTCGGGCAACGTGGCCATCAACGCCATCGACAAGGCGCAGATGCTCGGCGCCACGGTGGTGGCCTGCTCCGACTCCTCCGGCTACGTGGTGGACGAAAAGGGCATTGACGTCCCGCTGCTGCGGCAGATCAAGGAAACCGAGCGCGGGCGCATCTCCGAGTACGCGCAGCGCCGCGGGCACACTGTGAACTATGTGGAGGGCGGTTCCGTCTGGGACGCGGGTGCCGGCGTCGCCCTGCCCTGCGCCACGCAGAACGAACTGGACGAGGCCGACGCCCTGGCCCTGATCAAGTCCGGAGTCCGGGCGGTGGCGGAGGGCGCAAATATGCCGTGCACCCCGGCAGCCATTTCCGCGTTCCGCGATGCCGGCGTGCTCTTCGGGCCGGGCAAGGCCGCCAACGCCGGAGGAGTGGCGACTTCCGCCTTGGAAATGCAGCAGAACGCCAGCCGCGATTCCTGGTCCTTCGAGCATACGGAACGGCGGCTCACCGAGATCATGGTGAACATCCACGAGCGTTGCGCGCGCACCGCGGAGGAGTACGGGGCGCCGGGCGACTACGTGGTGGGGGCCAACATCAGCGGGTTTGTGAAGGTGGCGGACGCGATGCTGGCGCAGGGCGTCATCTAGCGGTTCGGGGTGATCGGAGGCCGTAGCGGAGAAAGAACTTCCACTATGGTTACTCCAGCCACTACAGTAGGGACAAACGGGGCCATCCGTGTGATGCACGCGATGTCTTTCAGCTCTGGTGTTCCCCAATGCCGGGCTGCGGGAGCGGCAGCTAATGAGCAAAGGAACAGGAATAAATGGCAGACGAGGGCAACTTCTCGGATGTGCGGTTTCTGACGGTGTCGGAAGTCGCCGATGTCATGCGCGTGTCCAAAATGACGGTGTACCGGCTGGTGCACTCCGGCGAGCTGCCGGCCGTGCGCTTTGGCCGGTCCTACCGGGTGCCGGAGTCCGCCGTGCAGAAGGTGCTCCGCGACGCCGTCATTGACCGGCGTTCGGACTCCGCCTGAGCAGGCCGCGCCAGCGGCCTCGGCGCTGTCATTTCCCACAGCGCCGAAGCTGTACCCTGTTAAGGAACGTTTTAATCGTCGCAAGTAACTACCGGTGTATGCCCCTTGAAGCCTTGGCTGCAGGGAGTGCACACCGGTGACTCCTAATAAGTTTGTGAGGACTCTGTGGGTTCAGTAATCAAGAAGCGCCGCAAGCGTATGGCAAAGAAGAAGCACCGCAAGCTGCTTCGCAAGACCCGCCACCAGCGCCGCAATAAGAAGTAACCACTTCTTCGCGACCGCTGTCAGCGGCCGGTGCAGTTCGCCGGTCCGCTACGGCAGAGCCCGCCAGTCCTCACGGATGGGCGGGCTCCGGTATTTAACGGGTGTGAGGTATTTACCGGGCCTGAGGCATTTACCGGGCCCGGACCCAGGAGAAGCCCCGCCACAGACCATAGGCCGCACCGGCTACGGTGGCGGACTTCAGGCCCAGGGTTGCTGCCCTGCGGCCGGAGCGGAAGTCATAGACAGGCCAGTTCCGTTCACGGGCGTGGCGGCGCAGTCGCGCGTCCGGGTTAATCGCCACTGGATGCCCCACCAGGGTCAGCAGCGGCACGTCGTTATACGAGTCGCTGTAGGCCCAGCAGTCTTCCAGCACCAGGCCCTCTTTGGCGGCCAGTGCCAGCACGCCGTCGGCCTTGGCCTGCCCATGGAGGAACTCGCCCACCAGACGACCGGTGTACAGCCCGTCGGTGACTTCACTGACCGTACCCAGCGCTCCCGTCAGGTTCAGCCGGGACGCGATCACCGAGGCGACTTCCACCGGGGTCCCGGTCACCAGCCAGACGGGCCGGCCCGATTTCATGTGCTGTTCGGTAAGGGCGCGTGTTCCGGGCCAGATCTTCGAGACAATCATCTCGTCGTAGACCTCTTCGCCTAGGGTACGCACGTCCTCGGCAGACAGTCCGGTAGCGAAGGCCAGCGCGGCATCCCGGACCGAGTGGACGTCCTTGAGGTTTTCGCCCTGGATCATAAAACGCAGCTGTTTGCGGGCGAACCCGGCTGCTTCGCGCAGGGTGAATACCTTGCGCTGGTACATCTTGCGCGCCACGTGGAACAGGCTCGCTCCACGCATCAGTGTGTTGTCGACGTCGAAGAAGGCTGCTTCGCCGGGTCTGCCCACCGCATCCGGGGTTCCGTTGGCGCGGACTGCAGTGGCTCGGGGCATGCTTTGAGTCTACGCAAATACCGGCCTCCGCGCGGAAATCCGACGCTTTGGCGCTATTTTGGACATATGAGCGAAACCGCCGGACCGGAAGTTGTCCTCCTGACCCGACCGGGCTGCCATCTGTGCGAAGACGCCAGGCTGGTGCTCAAACGCGTAACCGGGGATCTCGGTGTCCCGTGGCAGGAACAAAATGCCGAGGAATACCCCGAACTGGCCGAACGGTTTGGCGAAGAGATACCGGTTCTCTTCATTGACGGTGTGCAGCGGGACTTCTGGACCATCGATGAGGCGCGCCTCAGGCGGCTGCTGGAGGCATGATGATGCCCGAGGATGCCCGATCCACCGACGAACGGACCGCACTGGAACGGGAAACCGCCAACAGTGACCAGGCTCCGGCCGCTGCCGGGTCCGGGGGCCAGCGGCGCATCCCACCGGCGTCGCTGGCCCGGTTGACCATCTACCTTCGTGCCCTGTCCGCAATGCTGGCCGACGGGATCGAGCGGGTTTCCTCGGAGGAACTGGCGGAAGCTGCCGGGGTCAATTCCCCCAAGCTGCGCAAGGACCTGTCTTATCTGGGTTCTTACGGTACCCGGGGCGTGGGTTACGACGTTCCCTATCTGAGCGGGCAGATCTCGGCGGCCCTGGGACTGACCCTGAACTGGCGGGTGGCCATAGTCGGGGCAGGCAACCTGGGACGGGCACTGGCCGGATACCCCGGGTTCGGCAGCCGGGGGTTCGAGGTGGTTGCGTTGTTCGATGCGGACCAGATGGTGATTGGCCAGGAAGTCGGCTGGCTGAAGATCAGCCCGGTGGAATCCCTGGAAACGGTGTTGGAGAAGACACAGGCGAACATGGCCGTGCTGTCCGTCCCCGCTGAGGTGGCCCAGGACCTCTGCGACCGGCTGGTTGCTTCCGGCATCACCAGCATCCTCAGTTTTGCCCCCGTGGTGCTCCAGGCGCCGCCGCACGTCCAGATCCGCAAGGTGGACATGGCCACGGAACTGCAGATCCTTGCCTACCACGCCCAGCGTGCCCAGGTTTCGGAGATCGCCTCCGATGCGAGGGCGCGCCTGACCCGCTAGACCGGATCGGCCTGCAACGGCTGCGGCTCCCGGCGACGGAACCAGGGGGAGACCCCCTTGGTGAAGGTGATGCCCGTCCCCAGCGCGGCGAGTGCAGCGGCGGTCAGTTGGAGACCCGTACCCGCCGCGAGCGCGTAACAGAGCGCCGCCAGCACCAGTACGGCAGCGGCTATCCGCGCCCACCGGCGCCGGTCCTTAAGTGTCTCGGCGAGGAGCAGCGCCAACCCCAGGACCACCAGCGCATAGGCAATGTCTATTGCCGCCACGGCTTTTGCATAGAGGGAAGTGTCCACCCCAAACCGCCCGA
Source organism: Arthrobacter sp. Y3224198 (assembly GCF_059090025.1). Lineage (NCBI taxonomy): Bacteria > Bacillati > Actinomycetota > Actinomycetes > Micrococcales > Micrococcaceae > Arthrobacter > Arthrobacter sp. Y3224198. Next base: position 24,692 of record NZ_JBNHFG010000024.1, on the reverse strand, counting down.
GCAGGGATAACGCCGGCGGCAACGCGTCGGGCACCGGGAGCCGGGAAACAGTGACAAGGGTGCCGCCGAAGTTCATCAGCCCGGCACCGGAAATCAGGATGCAGGCCACCGCCATGGCCGGGGCAGGGTTGCCGGTCCGGCTGGGCAGTTTCGCCTGTACGGTGCGCACCGACCTCAACATCATCGCTGAGGCGGCATGTGCTCCGCCACGCACCCGCACAACCGTTCTGCGGGTGCCCGCCCGGGTCCGGAGATAAGCACTCTGCGCGCCTTGGCGGGTTGTTGCGGCTGCTGCCCGCACAGGCGCGTACGCGCTGCGGGCATATCCACGGACCCGGAGCCCGGCTGCGTGCGCACCGTTTCGGACCCGGGCGGCTCCGGCTTGGGCTTGTCGCGCGGTGGCGTGCGCTCCGTTTCGGACCCGGACTGCTCCGGCTTGGGCCTGTCGCGCGGTGGCTTGGGCTCCGGCCTGGACCCTGAGGCTGGCGGCGTGTGCTCCGTTTCGGACCCGGACTGCTCCGGCTTGGGCCTGTCGTGTGGTGGCTTGGGCTCCGGCCTGGACCCTGAGGCTGGCGGCGTGCGCACCGTTTCGGACCCGGACTGCTCCGGCTTGGGTAGCTTGAGCGCCGGCTCGGGCCTGTCGGGCAGTGGCTTGTGCCCCGGCCTGGACTCTGAGGCTGGCTGCGTGTGCTCCGTTTCGGACCCGGGTGGCTCCGGCCCGGGCCTGCCGCGCCGTCGCTTGTGCTCCGGCCTGGACTCGCAACCGGGCAGCCTGCGCCTTGGTACGGACCAGGGCGCGGCCCTCCAGCCATCCCGTCCGGGCCCAGGCATAAAAGCCCAGCCAGCCCGTACGGAGCCATTGGTATGCGCCCCCGGTGCCGGCGCGCAGCCAACCGTAGAGCCCGAGGAGCCCGCTGCGGATCCACAAGAGTGTGGCCAGCACGCCGCTGCGCAGCCAGCGGTATGCCCCATGCACGCCTTCACGGAACCAAGCTGAACCCGGCGATGGCCGGGGCGCCGGAGCCGGTGGTCCGGCTTCCGCGCCGGTTCCTGTAACGGCGGGTGACGCCGGGGAGTGCGGCTTCTGGGAATGGGGGTTGGGAAGCAGTGCGGCCATGGTCGTCCCTTCACGGCGTAACGTGCGTCCTCCGGCTGAGCGGGAATCGGCGCTTTCTGCCGGGGAAGAACACAACGCTACGCGGACCGCACCTGCCTGTGACCCCTTCGGGGCGGAACCTGCTGCGCCAACGGAAAAGTCCCGCCGGGAACCCGGCGGGACTTCCCTTTGGTCCGGCTCAGTACGGGTACAGGGGCGCCCTGCGGAAGTACGGATTGGACGGCTGAAGGTAGAGCATCACTATCCCTGCGATCCCCAGCAGGCTCGACACCAGGGAGATCAAACTCAGCGGGGAGGTGAAGTAGGCGCCCAGCATGGTGAAGATGCCAATCAGTGCGAAGGCCGCAAAAACGGTGCCCAGGATCCGGGCCCAGTTCTTCCCCCGCCGGACAAAGATCGCGACGAGCACGTAGAAACCGAAACCAATGAAGGCAATAACAATCCCGAAGCTCACCAGGAAGGAATTCACGTTGGTCGCTTCCATGCCGGAATCGGCCAGTGTCTGCTGCTCTTCGGCGGTGAGCAGTGAGGGAAGGTCAAAGGAGGTGATGATGTTGTTGATCAGGCTCAGGACACCCGCGGCCAGGATCAGCCAGGAGCCGATGACCACCTCGCGCGGTGCCGGACCCTTTGGCGGGCGCTGTCCCATGCCTCCGGGGTAGGCATACCCGGACGGCTGCGCGGCCTGGTAGCCGTACGGCCCGGAAGCGTATTGGCCGTACTGAGGTTCCGGCCGCGGGCCGCTGCCGGGCTGGCTGGAGGAGCTGCCGGGCTGGTTGGAGGATCCGTACGGGTCGGGACCGGGAGGAAGATTCGGGTCACGGCCGGGATCAGGGGTGTTTTCAGGTGTAGTCATGTCCGCCTGCCAGATGGTTGGAGTCTTGCCGGACGGACTGATCCCTCAGGGCACGAGCCGCCGGCCCCCCGCAACCAGCCTATCGCGGCAGGGCCTGCGGAGGCAGGGCCTGCCGCAAGGCAAGAGGCGGGGCACGGTCCGGGGCACGGTCCGGAAGCACGGGCGGGGTGGAGAAATGCCGGACCGGCAGAAGGCAAAAAGCAGCCCCGGACCAAACGGGCCGGGGCTGCTTGGGGGTTCTTCACCGTTACGCTGCTACGAAGGCAGCTTCAACGTTGATGGTGACCTTGTCGCCCACCAGCACGCCGCCGGTTTCCAGCGCAGCGTTCCAGGTCAGGCCGAAATCCTTGCGGCTGATGACGGTGCTGGCGGAGAAGCCGGAGCGGGTGGCGCCGAACGGATCAACGGCAACGCCGTTGAATTCGGTGTCCAGGACCACCGTGCGGGTGGTGCCCTTGATCGTCAGGTCGCCGGTCACCTTGTAGGTGGAGTCGGAGCCCTCGATGCTGGTGGCGGTGAACGTCAGTTCGGGGAACTGCTCGGCGTCGAAGAAGTCGGCGCTCTTGACGTGGCCGTCGCGGTTGGCGTCGTTGGAGTTGAAGGAGTCGGCGGCGATGACGGCGGTGGCCCGCGTGTCGGCCAGGGTCTCGCCGACCGTCAGGGTGGCTTCGACCTTGTCGAAGTTGCCGCGGACCTTGCTGATGCCAGCGTGGCGGACGGTGAAGCCGACCTCGCTGTGCGATGCGTCGAAGTTCCAGGTGCCGGTGGTGAGACCGCTGGGGATCATGGGAAAACTCCTTCTGTTAGCGTGCCGGGGGAGGGGTTCCTCCGGCATGTTCATGCATTTGCATTTAGTGTTGCACGGTTTGGTTAAAGGTTCAAGTTATTTGGGTCTGCCGATTCGGACAATTTAACGGCTGGCTCCAACTCTGCGAAACTGGGACACATGTCCCGCTCATCCATACATCTCGTCCGCCATGGTGAAGTCTTCAACCCGGACAAGGTTCTCTACGGCCGCCTTCCGGAGTTCCATCTGTCCGAGCTGGGCCGTCAGATGGCGGACCGCGTAGCCGGTCACTTTGCCGAACAGCGCAGCCAGGGTGCAAACCTGGTGCACCTGGTTGCTTCGCCGCTGACCCGCGCACAGGAGACGGCGGCACCGGTTGCAGCGGCCCTGGGACTGGAGATCACCACGGATGAGCGGATCCTGGAGGCAGAAAACCGCTTCGAGGGAATGTCCCGGATCCAGAGCAAGCTGCGCAACCCGCGCTACTGGCCCCTGCTGCGCAACCCCATGCGTCCGTCCTGGGGCGAGCCGTACGCCAAGCAGGTGGCGCGCGTCATGGCTGCCGTCGACGACGCGCGGCTGCGGGCCGTGGAACTGGGCGGGGACAATGCCGAGGCCATCCTGGTCAGCCATCAGCTGCCCATCTGGGTCACCCGGCTGGCTGCCGAAGGGCGGAAGCTCTGGCACGATCCGCGCCAGCGCGAATGCACACTCACCTCCGTGACCACCTTGGACTTCGACGGCGCCGTCCTCACCGGTGTGCGCTACGCCGAGCCCAGCGCGGACCTGCTGCCCGGGGCAGCAAATGTGCCGGGCGCATAATACAATTACTACGCGTTGTAGAAGTGGCTCCGTCCTGCCGCGATGAAAGCTGGAAATCCTTGAAGAACCGTCAGAGCCCTGCTGGGGACCTTGGTCGCCGCTCCTTCCTGCGCCTCGGCGCCGGACTTGCCCTCGGCGTCCCCATCGCTGCAACCGTTGCCGGCTGCTCCTCGGATGACCCGCTGGCCGAGCAGGCGAACGCCGGAGACAACAAGAACTACATTGCCGGCGACGGTTCCGTCACCGAATACGACCCCGCCGACCGCGGCGAGGCCGTCCAGTTCAGCGCCACCCTCTTTGACGGCACCGAAGTGAACTCCGCGGACTGGGCCGGCGACGTCGTGGTCCTCAACTTCTGGTACGCGGCCTGCGCGCCGTGCCGGAAGGAAGCCCCTGACCTGGTGGAACTGCACAACACTTTTGAACCGGACGGAGCCCGTTTCTACGGCGTGAACATCCGGGATGAAAAGGCCACCGCCGAGGCCTTCGAGCGGAACTTCAACATTCCCTACCCCAGCTTCATGGACAAGGACGGCGGAGTGCTGCTGGCCATGACCAGCTACGTCCCGCCGCAGGCCGTACCCACCACCCTCGTACTGGACCGGCAGGGCCGCGTGGCCGCCCGGATCCTCGGACTGGCTGAAAAGGGCACCCTGAAGGCCCTGATCAGTGACGCGCTGGCTGCGTAAGGGCCGTGTCCTTCGTCCCCGCTGCGGTGCTCCCTGCTGCTGAATCCACCGCTAACGCCTTTGCCGACACAGTCCTGAACGGTTCCGTGCTGCTGGCCATCCCGGTGGCCGCCCTGGCCGGACTCGTGTCCTTCCTCTCACCCTGCGTGCTTCCGTTGGTGCCGGGATACCTCGGGTACGTCACCGGACTGACCGGCGTCGACCTGCAGAAGCAGCGCCGCGGCCGGATGTTCGCGGGCATCGGCCTGTTTGTGCTGGGCTTTTCCGTCGTTTTCGTCGCCCTGGGTGCAGGCATCGGCCAACTCGGGGCCTGGCTGAAGGGGTCCGAGCAGGAATGGATCTCCCAAGTCCTGGGTGTTGTGGTGGTGCTGCTGGGCATTGTTTTTATGGGCGGGATGAGCTGGTTCCAGCGGGACCGCAAGATTGAAGCCAAGCCGCCTGCCGGGCTCTGGGGTGCGCCGGTACTGGGCATCACCTTCGGCCTGGGCTGGGCGCCGTGCATTGGCCCCACCCTTTCCGCGGTCCAGCTGCTTTCCTTCTCCGGCAGTGACGCCAGCGCAGCCAAGGGGGCACTGCTGACCTTCGTGTACTGCCTCGGACTCGGCCTGCCCTTCCTGCTCATTGCCATGGGCTTCCGCCGCGGCATGGGTGCCCTGGGCGTTTTCCGCCGCCACCGGCTGGCCCTCCAGCGTTTCGGCGGGGGCATGCTGATTGCACTCGGTGTGCTGATGATCACCGGTGTGTGGAACCTGTGGATCAACCAACTCCAAGGTTGGTTGGGTAACGTGACCCTGCCGATCTGATGTGGCCCATGACAGACAGTGAGACCCGACGAACCATGAGAACACCTTGACCCCGGAATCGGATGACGTGAAAGCACTGAAGGACCGCCCGTCCAAGACCCGCCCGCCCAAGGGCCGCCGGGACGACGTCGCGCTGCCGGCACTTGGCCTGTGGGGCACGCTGCGCTGGGCCTGGGGCCAGCTGACCAGCATGAAGACGGCACTGTTCCTCCTGCTGCTGCTCGCCGTTGCGGCCGTGCCGGGCTCCCTGTTCCCGCAGCGCCCCGCCAATCCCTCCGTGGTCACGCAGTACATCAAGGACAACCCGGGGACCGGCCCGTGGCTGGACCGCTTCCAGCTCTTCGACGTCTATTCGTCGGTCTGGTTCTCGGCGATCTACCTGCTGCTGTTCATTTCGCTGATCGGCTGCGTCATTCCCCGGGCCAAGGCACACTTCAAAGCCATGCGCTCCAAGCCGCCGCGCACCCCCAGCCGGCTGTCGCGGATGCCGGAGTACGGAACCCTGGCCATCCCGGCCGGCACGGTGACGCCGGCCGACGCTGTCCGGGACGCCGCCGCGATCCTGCGCAAGCGCGGCTACCGGGTGGACATCCGGGATGCGGACGGCGACCGGCCGTCGGTGGGAGCCGAGCGCGGCTTCGCCAAGGAACTGGGCAACCTGGTATTCCACACCTGCCTGATCGGCGTCCTTGCCTCCGTGGCGGTGGGCGGCCTGTTCGGTTACAGCGGCCAGAAGATCGTGGTGGAGGGTGAGTCCTTCGTCAACACCCTGGTCAGCTACGACACCTTCACCCCCGGCTCCAACTTCACCGAGGACCAGCTCAGCCCCTACTCGCTGACCCTGGACAAGTTCGACGTCGAGTTTGACCGTGAGTCCCAGACACACTTCGGCCAGCCGCTGGACTTCACCGCCCACATGACCGTCAAGGACGGCCCCGATGCCGAGGCGCGCCAGGAGGAGCTGAAGGTCAACGCGCCTTTGACGCTCGGCGGCACCCGGGTCTACCTGGTGGGCAACGGTTATGCGCCCATGGTGACGGTGCGCGACGGCGAGGGCAACGTGGCCTTGGAAGGGCCCGTGGTGGCCGTGCCCACCGACGGCGTATACACCTCGCTGGCCGTGATCAAGGCACCCGATGCCAAGCCGGACCAGCTCGGCTTTGTCGGCTTCTTCCTGCCCAGCGCCGCCATGGACAGCAGCGGAGTGAGCTACTCCTACGATCCGGATCCGCTGGAACCGCAGCTGAACCTGAACTCCTACTACGGTGACCTGGGCCTGGACGAGGGCGTTCCCTCCAACGTCTACGTGCTCGAAACCGAGGACCTGACGCCGCTGAACAACCGCGACCTGGACGCCGGCGGCATTGTGCTGGACGCCAACGAGACCTACGAGCTGCCCGACGGCAAGGGTTCCATCACCTTCGACGGACTCAAGCGCTACGCCGCCCTGGACGTCCACTACGACCCGGGCAAGGCCGGCGCGCTGGTGTTCTCCGTCCTGTCCCTCTCCGGCCTGGCTGCATCGCTGTTCCTGGCCCGGCGCCGGGTCTGGGTACGTGCCGGACAGCATCCGGACGGCCGCACCATGGTGGAATACGGTCTGCTGGCCCGCGGCGAGGACGCCCGTCTGACCAGCGAGTCCGCGGCGATCCGCAGCCTCCTGACCCAGAAGTGGCTGGCGCCGCGCACCGCAGGAGGACAAAATGTTGAGCGGGTCGACGCGCCCGCCGCCGCGGCAGGCGACAGCCCGGCAGAGCGCGACCCCGCCGCTCCCGCATCGAACGACCATGTTTCGAACAACCCCGCATCAAACGATGAACCAGGTAAGGACCGGTAATGGACCCCATCGATTACGACCTCGCGCGCTATAGCGAGTTGTTTATGCTGCTCGCGGCCTTCACCTACACGGTCGCCTTCCTGGCTTTCGCCTGGGACCTGGCCAAGAGCAGCAAGACCATCCAAGCGGTGGAGAACCGGCTTGAGCAGAAGCAGGCCGTACGCCAGAGTGTTCCTGCCGGTGCCGCGGGGGCGGACCTGGACAAGGGCATTGCCCGGGACTGGGATGCGGAAAGCAGCCGGGAGGCGCAGACCGCCGACGCCGGGATGGGTTACTCCGGGCCGCGCCGCAACGCCGCACGCGTGGGCGTTGCCCTGACCGTGCTGGCCGCCGCCATCCACGCCGCCGGCGTCATCAGCCGCGGTATGGCCGCACACCGTGTGCCGTGGGGCAACATGTACGAATTCTGCACCACCGGCGCCCTGGTGGTGGCCGTGGTCTTCCTGCTGGTGCTGACCCGGCGCGACCTGCGCTTCCTGGGCACGTTCGTCCTTGGGCTGGTCCTGGTGATGATGATGGCAGCGACCATCGGATTCCCCACCCCGGTGGCACATCTGGTGCCCGCCCTGCAGAGCTACTGGCTGATCATCCACGTGTCCGTGGCCGTGCTTGCTTCAGCGTTGTTCACGCTGACCTTCGCCATGTCCGTCCTGCAGCTGCTCCAGTCCGACCGCGAGTCCCGTATCCGTGCAGGCCGGCCCGAACGCCTGCGCTTCATGCACATTGTGCCCTCGGCGCAGAGCCTGGAGAACCTGTCCTATCGCATCAATGCGGTCGCCTTCGTGCTGTGGACCTTCACGCTGATGGCCGGCGCCATCTGGGCCGAGCAGGCCTGGGGCCGGTACTGGGGCTGGGACACCAAGGAAGTCTGGACCTTCGTGATCTGGGTGGTCTACGCCGGTTATCTCCATGCCCGCGCCACCCGCGGCTGGACCGGGACCCGCGCAGCGTGGCTTTCGATTGTGGGTTACCTGTGCGTGATCTTCAACTTCGGCATCGTGAACGTGTTCTTCTCCGGACTGCACAGCTACTCCGGCCTGTAGGCCCTACCGGTCCAACCCAAAAGACCCGCCCCGGATTCTTCAGGGGCGGGTCTTTTGCTGTCTGGACTGTGTTTTGTTGGACTGTGCAGGCTGGGAGCGTCTGGCCGGGCGGGAGCGTCAGGCGCCGGGCAGCCCGTCGTCGTTCTGCTTTCCGCGGCCCTCTTCGCGTGCCCGGAGTTCGGCTTCGCGGCGCTTGAGCTCGGCTTCCTTCTGCGCCTGGCGCCGGCGGACCTCGAGGTTCCGCAGGAACTCCGGGTCGTCGTCGGGCGCTGCGGGACGACGGCGGGGCTCACTGGGACCGGCGCCGCCCGTGGGGCGGCCGAACAGGAACCAGAGCAGCGCACCCAGGACCGGGATCAGGATGATGGTGAACAGCCAGGAAACCTTGGAGATACTGCGCACCTCGTCGGCCCGGGACATGATGCAGTCGATAACGGCGTAAATGATCACGGCAGCGACAACGATGACGCCGAACAGTACGAGACGAGGCATACCAACAGTGTAGTTGAGGGGCGGCCGGCGGGTGTCAGGGAACGGAAGGAACCGGCCGGGCATCCACCGCCTAGAATGGAGGCGTGGCTTTCTGGAAATTTACCGCTCTCCGCCTTGGTTTGGTGGCCGTTTTCTTTGTGATCAGCTTGTGGCTTGGCCTGGGCATTGTGCTTTCGGCGCTTGTGGCCGCAGTGCTGGCCTGGTGCGTGACCTATCTCTTCGCCCGCAACATGCGCGATGAGGCTGCCCGTACGGTGCAGCGGCGCTTCACCGAGGAGCGGGCGCCCAAGCGCAACCGTTCCGAGCTCGACGACGCCGCGGCCGAAGACGGCATCGCGGCGGACACCGCCCAGCCGGAAGCGGACGCAGACCGCCGGCGGGACGCCTAGCTAGCCGAGCAGGCGGGTGATCACCAGGCCGGCGCCGTACAGCACGCTGAAGCCCAGGTTGATCAGTCCGGTGTGCTTGAGCACCGGGACCAGGCTGCCGCGCTTCTTGCCGGTGAGCATCAGCCAGGCCGGCAGGATGCAGGCCGGCAGCAGCAGCAGCACCAGCAGGACCCACGGATAGCTGCCGGCAATAAACAGCGGCAGCAGCAGCGCCAGGGCCAGCATCATTACGTAGCTGATCCGGGCCGGACCGTCGCCCAGGCGGACGGCCAGCGTGCGCTTGCCCGCTTCGCGGTCCGTGGGGATGTCGCGGACGTTGTTGGCCATCAGCAGGGCCATGGCGATGAGTCCGGTGCTGATGGCGCCGAGGACCGCTGCGGTGTTGATTTCCAGGGCCTGCGTGTACGTGGTGCCCAACGTGGCGACCAGCCCGAAGAAGACAAAGACAAACACGTCGCCCAGGCCCAGGTAGCCGTAGGGGTTCTTGCCTCCGGTGTAGCCCCAGGCGGCGGCGACACAGCCCACGCCCACCAGGATCAGCGGCCAGGTTCCGGCGAGGACCACCAGGACAACCCCGGCCAGCATGGCGGCGCCGAAGCAGGCGAACGCCGCGTACTTGACCTGCTTGGGTGTCGCCAGCCGCGATCCGGTCAGCCGCAGCGGCCCCACCCGGTTGTCGTCGGTGCCCCGGATGCCGTCCGAGTAGTCGTTGGCGTAGTTCACGCCGACCTGGAGCAGCACGGCAATCAGCGCGGCCAGGACGGCGCGGGCGGGGGAGAAGCTTCCCAGGTCATAGGCGGCGGCGGAACCGATAATCACCGGCGCCACTGCCATCGGCAGCGTCCGGGGCCGGGCGCCTTCCATCCATTGGGCGGCTGTAGCCACAGTGTCAGTCCTTAGTTCGGTGAAGAGTTGTGCAACTGTTTCGGGTGTTCAGACGGCAAAGCGGTCAGTGCCGTGCGGCGGCCAGCAGCCGCAGCAGGGTCATCCGGTCCGCTTTGCCGTTGGGCAGCAGGGGAAGGGATTCCAGCAGCAGGACCACCTTCGGAACCGCCGCGGGGCCCAGCGTGGAGCGGACGGCGGTACGCACCAGTTCCGGGTCCACGCTGCCGACGACGGCGGCTCCCACCCGGGAGCCCCATTCGGCGTCGTCCAGGCCCAGGACAAAAGCCTGCTCCACGCCGGCCACGGTTTCCACGGCCTCGGCCACGGCCTGCGCGGACACCTTGATGCCGCCGCTGACAATCACGTCATCCAACCGCCCCGAGACGCTGACCCGGCCCTCGCCGTCCACCGTTCCGGTGTCATCGGTGCGGAACCAGCGGCGTCCGGAGTTGAAGCGGAACCGGTCGCGGGTCAGCTCCGGGCGTCCCATGTAGCCGTCGGCCAGCACGTCCCCGGCAATCCAGAGGCGGCCCTCGTCCCGGATCACGTCGACGCCGGGCAGCGGCAAGCCGTTGTAGACGCAGCCGCCGCAGGTTTCGCTCATGCCGTACGTGGTCACCACGTTGAGTCCGAGGCCTCGGGCCTTTTCCAGCAGGGGAGCGCCGGCAGGTGCCCCGCCGAGCAGGATGGCGTTGAACCGCCGCAGCACGCGCAGCGTCTGAGGTTCCGGGTCCTGCAGCAATCGGTGCAGCTGCGTGGGAACCAGCGAGGTGAAGCGGTTGCGGTCCGTCATCTCGGTGGCCGCAGCGGTGAAGGCATCCGCGCTGAACGGGACGGACAGATCCATAAACACCGGCTGCGTGCCGGCGTAAAGGGAGCGCACCAGGACCTGGATGCCGGCAATGTAGTTCACCGGAAGGGCGGCCAGCCACTGGCCGTCGGCTTCCAGCGCCACTGCCGTGGCCAGCGAGGACGCGGCAAGGGCATCGGTGCTGAGCATGGTCTGCTTGGGTGTGCCGGTGGACCCGGAGGTGCTGATCACCAGGGCAATGTCGTCATTGGGCAGTTCGCCCTCGAACTTCTGGTTCGGGTCCGTGTGAGGCGCGACGGCGGGACCTTCCCCGGCCAGCGCGTCGGCCAGCGGGGCGAGCAGCATGCCGGCGTCGAAACCGGGTTTCGTCAGGACTGGGAGCAGTTCCAAGGACGTCCTAGAAGTAGTAGGGGAACGAGGACCAGTCCGGGTCGCGTTTGGCCAGGAACGCTTCCTTGCCTTCCACCGCCTCGTCGGTCATGTAGGCCAGGCGCGTGGCTTCGCCGGCAAAGACCTGCTGCCCGGCCAGGCCGTCGTCGGCCAGATTGAAGGCGAACTTGAGCATCCGGATGGCCTGCGGGGACTGCCGGGCAATGTCCGCAGCGTATTCCAAGGCCACCTTTTCCAGGTTTTCGTGGTCCACGGCTTCGTTGACGGCGCCCATTGCCACCATGTCCTCCGCGGAGTACTCCCGGGCCAGGAAGAAGATTTCGCGGGCCTTTTTCTGGCCGATCTGCCGGGCCAGCAGCGCCGACCCGTAACCGGCGTCGAAGCTGCCCACGGTAGCGTCCGTCTGTTTGAACTTTCCATGCTGCCGGGAAGCGATGGTGAGGTCGGAGACCACGTGCAGGCTGTGCCCGCCGCCGGCTGCCCAGCCGTTCACCACGGCAATAACCACCTTGGGCATGGTGCGCATCAGGCGCTGGACTTCCAGGATGTGCAGGCGGCCGGCACGGGCCGGATCAATGGTTTCCTTTGTTTCGCCCTCTGCGTACCGGTAGCCGTCGCGCCCGCGGATGCGCTGGTCGCCGCCGGAGCAGAACGAATGGCCGCCGTCCTTGGGGGAGGGGCCGTTGCCGGTGAGCAGCACGGTGGCGACGTCGGGGGTCATGCGGGCGTGGTCCATGGCCCGGTAAAGCTCGTCCACGGTGCCCGGACGGAACGCATTGCGCACCTCGGGCCGGTTGAACGCAATCCGCACGGTGGGCAGGTCGCGCAGGACGGCGCCCTCGGCGTCGCGTTCCACCTGCCGGTGGTACGTCATGTCCTGCAGGTCCTCGAACCCGGAGACAAGACGCCACTGCCGCGGGTCGAAAATATCGGACACCTGTGCTGGAAGTTCTGTGCTCACAAACCGAGTTTATCGCCCGGCGCGGTTCCCGCCGGACACCGCGCTGGGGGTCCCGGACCCGGCGGGAATCGGCCGATAGGCAGAAGAACAGGCGTGACCTCTGTCCGTAAGCGCCCGAAAGCCCCAAGCTTGTACCTATGGCTGGCTCCGTTTCGGGGATTGATGGCCCCGCATCAGACGCAATGCTCTCCCTTGGCCGGTTCTTCACCCGATGGGATGAAACCGATGACGGCCGGGCGGTGTTCCGCGAAGGCGGACGGGAAGGGGACGCCTTCTACCGGAACCGGTGGAGCCACGACAAAGTGGTGCGTTCCACACACGGGGTGAACTGCACCGGCTCCTGCTCCTGGAAGGTCTACGTCAAGGACGGGATCATCACTTGGGAGGCCCAGGAGACGGACTACCCCACGGTGGGCCCGGACCGGCCGGAGTATGAACCCCGCGGCTGCCCCCGCGGAGCGGCGTTTTCCTGGTACACGTATTCGCCCACCCGGGTGCGGTTTCCCTACATCCGCGGAGTGCTCCTGGAGATGTACCGGGAAGCCAAACAGCGCACCGGTGACCCCGTGCTGGCCTGGGAAGAGATCATGGATGACCCCCAGCGGCGCCGGACTTACCAGCAGGCCCGCGGCAAGGGCGGACTGGCCCGCTCCAGCTGGGCCGAAGCCGTGGAAATGACGGCTGCCGCCCACGTTTCCACCATCAGGAGGTACGGTCCGGACCGCTGCACCGGGTTCTCGCCCATCCCGGCCATGTCCATGGTGTCCCACGCGGCCGGCGCCCGGTTCATCAACCTCATCGGCGGGGTGATGAACAGCTTCTACGACTGGTACGCGGACCTGCCGGTGGCAAGCCCGCAGGTGTTCGGCGACCAGACCGACGTCCCGGAATCCGGGGACTGGTGGGATGCCACCTACCTGATGATGTGGGGTTCCAATATCCCCGTCACCCGCACCCCGGATGCGCACTGGATGGTGGAAGGACGCTACCGGGGCACCAAGGTGGTCTCCGTCAGCCCGGATTATGCCGACAACACCAAGTTTGCCGATGAATGGCTGCCCGCTGCTGCCGGTTCCGACGCGGCACTGGCCATGGCGATGGGGCATGTGATCCTCAAGGAGAACTTTGTGGACCGCAGGGTCCCGTTCTTTGAGGACTATGTCCTGCAGTACACCGACCTGCCGTTCCTGGTGGGTCTGGAGGAACGCGGCGACGGGACGGTGGTGCCCGGCAAGTTCCTGACCGCGTCGGACCTGGGCGGCGCGGGGCGGACCACCGACGCCGCGTTCAAGACCGTGCTGCTGAACCGGGAGACCGGCGCCCCGGTGGTGCCCAACGGCTCTGTGGGCTTCCGTTACAACGACGACGACGCCGGCAAATGGAACCTGGACCTGCAGGGCGTGGTGCCGGCCCTGTCGGTTGCTGATGCCCGCACCCGGCAGCGCACCAGCCGGGTGGACCTGCCCGCGTTTACGGATGCCTCCGGCACGGGTTCCGTGGTGACCCGCGGAGTTCCGGTCACCACGGTCGCGGGCCGGACGGTCACCACGGTCTTTGACCTCATGCTCGCCCAGTACGGGGTGGGCCGGGACGGGCTGCCGGGGGAATGGGCCGCAGGTTACGACGACGCCGCCACCCCCTACACGCCGGCCTGGCAGCAGGAAGTCACCAACGTAAAACCGGAAGCGGTCATCCGCACCGCCCGGGACTTTGCCGCCAACGCGGAGAAATCCAATGGCCGGTCCATGATCATCCTCGGCGCCGGCATCTGCCAGTGGTACCACGGCGACGTGACCTACCGGGCCATCCTGGCCATGCTGATGCTCTGCGGCTGCCAGGGCCGGAACGGCGGCGGCTGGGCGCATTATGTCGGCCAGGAAAAGTGCCGGCCCATCACCGGGTGGGCGGCAATGGCCTCCGCGGGGGACTGGAACCGGCCGCCGCGGTTCATGATCGGCACCGCGTTCTGGTACATGCATACCGACCAGTTCCGGTCCGACGGCTATTCTTCGGATGCCATGCAGTCCCCGCTGGCCGCAGGCCACCTGCGCGGGCTGCACACCGCGGACGTCATTGCGAAGTCCACCCGGATGGGCTGGATGCCGTTCTTCCCGCAGTTCGACGCACGGAATTCACTGGACGTGGCGGACGACGCCGCAGCGGCCGTGGCGCGCGGCGAGGCGGACAGCGAGGCGGCCTGGGTAGCACGGCAGCTGAAGGAGGAGAAGCTGCGCTTTGCGGTGGAGGACGTGGACGCTCCGGAGAACTGGCCGCGCACCCTGGTCCTCTGGCGGTCCAACCTCCTGGGTTCCTCCGCGAAGGGTGAGGAGTACTTCCAGAAGCACCTGCTGGGCACCTTGAACAACGTGATGGGCAAGGACCACGAGCAGGCGCGGCCCCGGGACGTGGTGTGGCGCGAAGAGGCACCGCAGGGAAAGCTGGACCTGCTGGTCTCCGCGGACTTCCGCATGACAAGCTCCACGCTGCTCTCCGACGTCGTGTTCCCGGCTGCCACCTGGTACGAGAAATACGATCTGTCCTCCACGGATATGCACCCGTACGTGCACGCCTTCACCCCGGCCATTCCGCCGCCGTGGGAAGCCAAAACCGACTATGACCTGTTCCGGCTGCTCGCGGAGGAAGTCTCCCGGCAGTCCGCCACGCACCTGGGCGTGCGGAAAGACATGGTCGCCACGGCGCTGACCCATGACACCCCCTCAGAGATAGCGCAGCCCGGCGGGCACGCCCCGGACTGGAAGGGTACGGACATCCCGGCGGTCCCGGGAAAGAACCTTCCCTCGCTGGCGGTGGTGGAGCGGGACTATACGGCCATCGGGGAGAAGTTCACCGCCGTCGGACCGCTGGCGGACAAGCTGGGGTTCACCACCAAGTACGTGACATACGATGTGTCCCGGCCGCTGGACCAGCTGGCCCGCAAGCACGGGGTCTTTGACCGCGGTGCTGCCATGGGGCGGCCGGCGGTGGACACGGATGCCCGGATGGCCGAAGCGATCCTGATGCTTTCGGGCACCACCAACGGGGAACTGGCGGTCCAGGGCTTTAAGACCTTGGAAAAGAAGACCGGAATTCCGCTGGCGGACCTGGCCGAAGGGGCGGAGGACCGGCTGATCACCTTCCGCGACACCCAGGACCGGCCCACGCCGGTCATTACCTCCCCGGAATGGTCCGGATCGGAGACCGGCGGCCGCCGCTACGCGCCGTTCACCATCAACATCGAGCGGCTCAAGCCCTTCCACACCCTGACCGGCAGGATGCACTTCTTCCTGGACCACGACTGGATCCTGGACATGGGGGAGGCGCTGCCGATCTACCGTCCGCCGCTGGACATGCACCGGCTGTTCGGCGAGCCGCAGCTGGGTACCCGAGGCGAACTCTCCGTGGCCGTGCGGTACCTGACCCCGCACAACAAGTGGTCCATCCACTCCGAGTACCAGGACAACCTGCTGATGCTTTCCCTGTCCCGGGGCGGAACGTCCGTATGGATGAGCGAGGAGGATGCCGCGCTCATCGACGTCTCGGACAACGACTGGGTGGAATGCGTGTCCACCAACGGGGTGCTCGTGGGCCGGGCCATCGTCAGCAGTCGGATGCCCGCGGGCGTCCTGTACGTCTACCACGCACAGGAACGGATCATCGACGTGCCCAAGTCCGAAGCCACCGGCAGGCGCGGCGGCATCCACAACTCGGTGACCCGGATCCTGGTCAAGCCCACGCACATGATCGGCGGCTACGCCCAGTTGTCCTGGGCGTTCAACTACCTCGGTCCTACGGGCAACCAGCGCGACATTGTCAGCGTGGTCCGCAAGCGTTCCCAGGAGGTGCAGTACTGATGCGAATCATGGCCCAGACGGCAATGGTGATGGCGCTGGACAAGTGCATCGGCTGCCACACCTGTTCGGTGACCTGCAAACAGGCCTGGACCAACCGGGCCGGCACCGAATACGTGTGGTTCAACAATGTGGAGACCCGCCCCGGGCAGGGCTACCCGCGCCGGTACGAGGACCAGGAACGGTGGAAGGGCGGCTGGGAGCTGAACAGCCGCGGCAAGCTGAAGCTGAAGGCCGGCGGCCGGCTGGCGAAACTCTTCGGCATCTTCGCCAGCCCGGTCCAGCCGGAGCTGAACGACTACTACGAGCCGTGGACCTACGACTACGAGAACCTGATCAATGCGCCCGCCGGCAAGGATTTCCCGGTGGCCCGGCCCAAATCCCTGATCACCGGGGAAAACATGAACATCTCCTGGTCCGCCAACTGGGACGATGACCTGGGCGGATCGGAACGGACCAACCGGCAGGACCCGGTGCTGGAAAAGCTGCGCAGCGAGGCCGAGGTGAAGGTCAAAGCCGATTTCGACAACACCTTTATGTTCTACCTGCCGCGGATCTGCGAGCACTGCCTGAACCCGTCCTGCATGGCCTCCTGCCCGTCCGGCGCCATCTACAAGCGCGAAGAGGATGGCATTGTGTTGGTGGACCAGGACCGGTGCCGCGGCTGGCGGCAGTGCATCACCGGCTGCCCGTACAAAAAGATGTACTTCAACCACCGCTCCGGCAAGGCCGAGAAGTGCACGTTCTGCTATCCCCGCATCGAGGTAGGCATCCCCACTGTCTGCGCGGAGACCTGCGTGGGCCGGCTGCGGTACATCGGGATTTTCCTGTACGACGCCGACCGGGTCACCGAAGCGGCGGCCGTGGCGAATGAGCAGGACCTCTACGAGGCACAGCTGGACCTGATGATGGACCCCAATGATCCGGAGGTGATTGCCGGCGCCCGGGCCGAGGGGATCCCCGAGGACTGGCTGGACGCGGCGCAGCGCTCACCGGTCTACGCGATGGCGAAGGTCTTCCGGGTGGCGCTGCCGCTGCACCCCGAATACCGGACCATGCCGATGGTCTGGTACGTGCCGCCGCTGTCCCCGATCGTGGATGTGCTTAACGAACAGGGGCACGACGGCGAGAATGCGGACAACCTCTTCGGCGCGATCGAGGCGCTGCGGATTCCGGTGGAATACCTGGCGGAGCTGTTCACTGCCGGGGACACGGACCTGGTCACGGGAGTACTGCGCAAGCTCGCCGCCATGCGGGCCTACATGCGGGACATCACCCTGGGGGACGTGCCCAATGAGCAGATCGCGGCCGACGTCGGCATGACCGGGGAACAGGTTGTGGCGATGTACCGGCTGATGGCTGTGGCTAAATACGAGGAGCGCTATGTGATCCCCAGCGCCCACTTGGAGGACGCACACAACCTGGAGGAGATCGGCTGTTCCCTGGATGTGGAGGGCGGTCCGGGCATGGGACAGACCGGAGTGTTCGGTGAAGCCTCCGGACGGCCTACTCCGGTGGCGGTGGAGAACTTTGAGGCGCTGCAGGCCCGGCAGCGCGGTGATGATCCCACCGGAAACGGGAATCTGGGCGGACGGGTGAACCTGTTGAACTGGGACGGCCGCGGATCACCCAAGGGACTGTTCCCCGCGAACAACAACCGGGGGGCGGCCGATCCGGACGCCGGCGAGGGCAAGGGAGCGGTATACGACCAGGCCCCCGGCGACGGCCCGGCGTCGGACCTGGGGAGGGCCGACACCGGCGGCCCGGAGCCGGGAAGACCTGACGGCCGGCCCGGCGGCAGGCACAGCGGAGGGCCGGACGGCGGTGAGCCGGGTGTCTCCGGAGCGTCCGGCACATCCGGCTCCCCGGGCGGAGGTCACCCCGGCGGGGATCCCGGCGACCCCGGCGGCGGCCCGGAACCCCGGGAGCGGCCGTGAGCCTGCTGGAGAAGCTGCTGGGCAAACCGGGGAAGGGCACGCTTACGCCCGAACCGTATGCCGACGCGCACCCGGACCGCAGCCGGATCATCCGGCAGGCCGCCGCCCTGCTGCTTGAATACCCGGAACGGGAATTGGTGGACCTGGTGCCGGGAATCCGGTCGGCCCTGGCCGAAGCAGGTGCGCCGGCGGACAGCCTGGAGCCGTTGTTCACCTGGTTCACGTCCACGCCCCTGCGGGAGGTGCAGGCCGCCTATGTCCAGGAATTCGACCTTTCCAAGCGGCACAGCCTGCACCTGACCTACTGGACCGACGGTGACACCCGCCGTCGGGGCGAGGCGCTCGCCGCGTTCAAAGAGGTCTACCGCTCGCACCGGGTGCTCCCCGAGGGCACCGAACTGCCGGACTACCTGCCGTTGGTGCTGGAGTTCGCCGCCAAGGTATCCCCGGAGGACGGCTACGAGCTGCTGCAGCGCTACCGCCCCTCGGTGGAGTTGCTCCGGCTGGCGCTGCGGGATGACGGACTGCCCTGGGAAGGGGTGCTGACCCTGCTCTGTTCCACCCTTCCCGGAGTGTCGCCCGAGGATTCCGCAACGGTAATGCGCACCGCCGGATACGGTCCGCCCACGGAAACCGTGGGGCTGGAACCCTACAGTTCCCGGCTGCTGCCGGTGAGTGAAAGGAACGGTCCGTGATGCACACCGATTTGCTGCGGCCGGAACCCGGAACGGTGGTGCCGCTGGACGTCCCGCCGCCGGGAAACGTGCAGGTGGGCCTGGATGATGTGATGCTTTGGGGCGTCCTGCCCTACCTTGTGGTGGCCATCCTGGTTTTGGGGTCCATCTGGCGGTACCGGTATGACCAGTTCGGCTGGACCACCCGCTCCTCGCAGCTCTATGAGTCCCGGCTGCTGCGCATCGCCTCGCCGCTGTTCCACTTCGGAATCCTGGCGGTCATTGTGGGGCATTTCGTGGGACTGGTGATTCCGAAGAACTGGATGGACGCCATCGGGGTAAATGAGGACACCTACCATTTCTTTGCCCTGACCGTGGGGACGATTGCCGGCGTCGCGACCCTGGTGGGCATCGTGCTGCTGATCTACCGGCGCCGCACCACCGGTCCGGTGTTTATGGCCACCACCCGCAATGACAAGGTGATGTACATTTTCCTGCTTGCTGCCATCCTCGCCGGACTGGCCACCACGGTTTTCTCCGTCTTCGACACCAACATCGTCAATTACCGGGACACGGTGGCGCCGTGGTTCCGCTCTATTTTCATCCTGCAACCGGACATCCTCGGGATGACGGCTGCCTCAATGTCCTTCAAGATCCACACCATCACCGGGCTGGTGCTGTTTGCCCTCTGGCCTTTCACCCGGCTGGTGCATGCGTTCACCGCACCGCTGCACTACTTGTTCCGGCCCTACATCGTCTACCGGTCGCGGGGAAAGCGCCCGGCACGGGGCGCAGTCCCGCCGCGCCGCGGCTGGACTCCGGTAGGCACCCCCGACCGGGACCGCCGCGGCGTCCCCCGGAACTAAGGCCGTCCACCCACTGAATTTCCGCGACCCCGGCAGCAAAAGGCAGGAGGCCCGCCATGCCGGCTACATCCGATTCCCCGGCTCCCACCTTAAAGTCCGGGCAGCTGAAGAACCTGATAGTTGCCACCATTGCATCCACGGTCGGGTTCTGGGCCTGGACGATCATCGGTCCGCTCTCCAGCCGATACGCCGCGGACATGGATCTGGGTGCCGGGCAGACCTCCGTCCTGGTGGCCATGCCCATCCTGGTGGGCTCGGTGGCGCGCATCCCGGTGGGCGCCCTGACCGACCGCTACGGCGGTCGGATCATGTTCACCGTGATCCTGGGTGTTACCGCGCCGCTGGTGCTGCTGACCGGCATCATCGGACGGCTGGGCAACTTTCCGTTCCTGGTGGTGGTCGCCTTCTTCCTGGGCATTGCCGGCACGGTGTTCGCCATCGGCATTCCCTTTTGTTCGGCCTGGTACGAACGCAGCCGGAAGGGTTTTGCCACCGGCATCTTCGGCGCGGGCATGGTGGGAACGGCCGTCTCCGCCTTCTTCACGCCCCGGCTGGTGGGCGCCGTCGGCTACATGGGCGCCCACATCACCATCGCCGTCGTTGTTGCCGTTATGGCAGTGATCAGCTGGCTGGTCCTGCGTGAGTCCCCGGCCTGGTCCACACCCACGGAACCGGTGCTGCCCAAGATCACCCATGCCTTCACCCTGCGTGTCACCTGGCAGTTGTGCTTCCTGTACGGCGTGGTGTTCGGGGCCTTCGTAGCGTTCTCCAACTACCTGCCCACCTATCTGGGCAACGTGTATGACTACGATGCGACCGCTGCCGGAACCCGGACCGCCGGGTTTGCGGTGGCAGCCGTTATTGCCCGTCCCATCGGCGGCACGATTGCCGACAAGGTAGGACCGAAGCTGGTCACGCTGGCCTCCTTTGCCGGGACGGTGGTGCTGGCGGTGATCGTGGCGCTGCGGCCGGAGGAGGAGCGGGTCTACGGCACGGCGTTCATCCTGATGGCCCTGTTCCTGGGGCTCGGTACCGGCGGTGTCTTCGCCTGGGTAGGCCGGGCCGCACCGCCGCAGGACACGGGCACCATTGGCGGAATCATTGCCGCCGCCGGCGGGCTGGGCGGCTATTTTCCACCGTTGGTCATGGGTGCGACTTACGACCCGGAGAACCGCAGCTACTTTGTCGGGCTGATGCTGCTGGCCGCCTTTGCGGCCGTGGCGTTCCTGCTGACGTTCACCGTCCGCAACGGCGGGCGGGTGGATGAACGGGTGCGCACCTGAGCTTCCGCCTGCCCCTGCCTTCCTCCTGCCTGTGCCGGCCGGTCGGGCGTACAGTCGGGTGCATGGGTGCAACTGAACTGATCCTGATCCGGCACGGTGAGAGCGCAGGCAATGTTGCCGCCACCCGGGCCAGCCGCGAAGGTGCCGAGCGCATCGAGATCCAATGGCGGGACCCGGATGTGCCGCTCAGTCCCAACGGTGAGGAGCAGGCGTCTGCCCTGGGCCGCTGGTTCGCCGGGCTGCCGGCCGAAGAACTCCCTGACGCCGTGTGGTGCTCGCCGTACCTGCGGGCCCGGCAGACGGCGGAGCTGGCCGGCCTGGCCGGAACCGCAGGGGGTATGCGTATGGACGAACGCCTCCGCGACCGGGAACTCGGCGTTCTGGACCTGCTCACCTCCGCCGGCGTCGCCGCCCGCTACCCGGAGGAAGCGCAGCGGCGTGCCTGGCTGGGGAAATTCGTCTATCGGCCGCCGGGCGGGGAGTCCTGGGCCGACGTCGCCCTGCGCCTGCGTTCGGTCTTCCGGGACCTGGACGAGGAAGAGGACGGCAAGCGGGTGGCCGTGGTCTGCCACGACGCGGTGATCATGCTGATCCGCTACATCTGCGAACGGTTTTCCGAGCAGGAGCTGCTGGACCTGGCCGCCGCCAACAGCGTGCGCAACGGATCGGTGACCCGGCTGGTGCGGCCGGACGGCACCGGGCCGTGGAAGCTGCACACCTTCAACAGCGTGCTGCACCTCGAAGAGGGCGGAGCGCCGGTCACCGAACACGCAGGAGATGAACATGACATCCACCCCCGCTGACATCGTCACCCCCGACCTGCTGCGCGGCTGGCAGCTGTCCACGGACACCGCCGGCAAGGAGGAGCGCGGCACCGTGCTGGTGATCGGCGGGGAACGCCGCACCCCCGGCGCGGTGATGCTCACGGGCCTGGCCGGTCTGCGTGTGGGTGCGGGGCGGCTGACCATGGGCCTGGCGGACTCGGTGGCAGCAGCCGTTGCCGTGGCGATTCCGGAATCCGGCGTTGTGGGCCTGGCCGAGGCCGGTGGCGGCATCGACGGGGCGGCGGCAGGGGCGGCGCTCCAAGCGGACCTTGAATCCGCAGCGGCGGTGGTGATCGGGCCGGGGATGGCCGACGCCGGACAGACCGCCGAGCTGTTGAAGACCGTGGTGCCGCTGCTGGGGGAGAAGGTGCAGGTGGTGCTGGACGCGTACGCCCTGGGTGTCCTTCCCGGACTCCCGAAGCTTTTCGAGCCGCTCGCGGGCCGGCTGGTGCTCACGCCCAACCGCACCGAGATCCTGCACCTGCTCGGTGAGGAAGACGCGGACGAAGACGACCTGGACCTGGCGGAGGCCTCCCTGGAGGCAGCCCGCAAGTACTCTGCCGTGGTTACGGCACAGAACCTGATTTCGGCCCCGGACGGTTCCAGCTGGGAAGTGCCGGCCGGCAACCCCGGGCTGGGCACCTCCGGCTCGGGCGATGTCCTGGCCGGAGCGGTAGGCGGCTTCCTGGCCCGCGGCGCAACGCCGGCGCAGGCAGCCTGCTGGGGCACCTACCTCCACGCGGTGGCGGGGGACCGGCTCTCGGCGTCGCGCGGACCGCTGAACTTCCTGGCCCGCGAACTGCTCGAGGCCATGCCGCCGGTAATTGCCGAGCTGCGCTGACGGGATTACCCGGCGTCGTTGGCGCGGAGTCCACGGGTCCCGACGGCGGGGACACCGGGTTTCGCCGCCGGGCTGGATGCCGGGCTGCGCCTTGGAAGCACCGCACGGGCCTGCACTGGACGGACGCCGGCCCATATCCTGAAGGAATGACAGCAAACCAATACCGGGCGGATCCGCCGGAGCCGCCCCAGACCCGGATTCCCTGGCTGCCCTACCGCTTCACCCGGAGCGATGCCGTCGCGGCGGGGTTCTACGTCCTGTTCCTGCTGCTGTTGAGCTTTGTGCCGATCAACATCCCCGGGCTCGCGGCGCTGCTGCCGGACCCGGTGGTTGCCGCGTACGTCATCAATCTCGCCTTTTACGCCATCGCCGGTGTCCTGGCCTTCATAGCTGCGCGTAAATATGTGGCACGCGAGTCCCGGATCCTCGCCACCCGCCCGGTGCTGACCGCGGCGCTCATTCCCCTCGGCGTGATCCTCACGATCATTGCCAGCATGGTGGGCGTGATTATCTCCGGCTCTGCCGAGACCGCCGTTAACCAGGAAGCGGTTCAGGGGCTGGTCACCGAGATGTCGCCCTGGCTGGTGGTGCCCCTCGTGGTGGTGCTGGCGCCCTTTGTGGAGGAGTACATCTTCCGGCACCTGCTGATCGGCAAACTCAGCCGTTACTGGAACATCTGGGCCTGCAGCATCCTGTCGGTCCTGCTGTTCGCCTCGATTCATATTGTCGGCAAGGAATCCCTCTCCCTGCCGGTGCTGATGCCGTACATTGCCACCGGCGCCGTCCTGGTGGGGATGTACGTCTGGGCGGGAAACAACTTCATGCTTTCCTACGGGGTGCATGCCGCCAAGAACCTGCTCAGCGTGGTGCTCATCTACGCCATCCCGCCGGAGCTGCTGCAGCAGTAGCCGGAACCGGATCCCACGAGCCCTCGAGCGTGTTCCGGCATGCCGTGGCGGAGTCCATTAGGATCGGGGCACTGACCGGACGGCAACGGTTGTCCGGCCCTAACGAGGGGGAGTTCCACGGCTGTGGGTTCGGGTATTGGCGCGGTTGTCGTGATTTTGTACTTCCTGGCCGTGGCAGCACTTGCGGTTCTGGTTGTCTGGGCCCTGATCCTGGTGATCACTTACCTCCGGCTGCGGATTGCCCAGCTGCGCGGCGGATCCGCCGGTACCGGAACGTCCTAGGGCAGGACCCGCGGGGCCTCCGCAAGGACCCCCAACACCTGGCTGCGTCGGGCCCGCCCGGATAAGGGGGCCGGCCCGACGTCGGCGAGGCGCCGTCCACGACTGCCGACCCAGCCGGGCAGTAGATCAGCTGATGCAGAACTCGTTGCCCTCGGGATCTGCCATGGTGTACCAGGTATGTGGTCCCTGCCTGGCCTCGTAGAGGAAGGACGCGCCCCGCTTTTCCAACGCGGCACGCTCCTCGTCCTTGTCCCGGCCCTCCAGGCGCACGTCCAGATGGATCCGGTCCTTTACCGTTTTGGTCTCGGGGACCGGCTGGAACAGGATACGCAGCCGGTCCTTCTGTCCCACCTGGTCCGTGGGGCAGATGGCGGCACCGTCCCGCCAGACCCGGACACCGTTGTGCTTAATGACGTCCTCGGGCGTTGCGAACCCCTGGTCCAGGGCGGACTGGATGAAGTCCTGGTCGGTGGGCTCCAGCGTCCATCCCAGGGTTTCCGCCCACCAGTCCGCCTGGGTATGGGCGTCGGTGCAGTCAACACAGATCTGTATGTTCGTCATGGAACAGAGCCTAGGGGAGCCGTATCACCCCAGGGACGCGATCGCGGTCAGCTACGGTCCGCAATTGCAATTCCGTCAGGAGTCCGCCCTTTCGATCCGCTCACTTTCGGGGGCCCGGACCGGAGCGCCGTTGCACGGCAGAACCCGCTCCGGCCGGGCCAAGTAGAAAAAAGAGCTCCGGGCGTCCGAGCCGAACCCGCCCGGCACCATCAGCGTGGAGTAGCGCTGGCACCACTGCGGCGTGTCGACGGCGGCGGCCAGGGCGGTGGCGACGGCGGCAACGTTGTGGAACCACATCAGCTGCTGCTCACCTTCCGAGATCAGGGAGATCAAGTCCAGTTCGGGATCCGCCGAGACCTCGGCGTCGCTCCACTGCTCCCAGCCCTGAAGCCGGCGGCCGTGGATCCAATGAATGTTGTGGCCGGGCGCGAAGCCCGAGCAGTTGCTCAGGGCTGAACTGCTGAAGTCGGGGTTGTTGAAGCCGGAGTTGCTGACACTGGAAATGCTCACAGTGGGTTCCTTTTCAGGTTGTCCTTGCCTGCAGCGGATGAAGCAGGCCGCTTCGTCATCCGAACCACCCGCCGAACAGTGGGGTTGGTGTGGGGCCAGTCGGAGCTTTTGTGTCCGGGGAAACCGGACGGAGGCCACATCTCGTGAAGCTGAAAACTACTGTAGCCGAGGGCGCTGACATTTCGACAGGGGTGACGTTTTGCCTTCGGACGCCGGACGCCGGACGCCGGACGCCGGACGCCGGACGCCGGGCACCGCGCACCGGGCACCGGGTGG
>NZ_JBNHFG010000023.1:0-41609 GCF_059090025.1 Arthrobacter sp. Y3224198 | reverse complement strand
TGAGCATCTCCGGGCAGGGCAACCACGCCGGCACCACCGCCATGGCGGACCGCGCCGACCCCATGGTGGCCGCCGCCCACATCGTCCTGGCCGTGCAGCAGGCCGCCGCCGGGCTCGAGGGGGCCCGTGCCACGGTGGGGCGGATCGAACCGGTGCCCGGCGGCACCAACGTCATCGCGTCCCGGGTGGACCTCTGGCTGGATGCCCGGCATCCGCAGGACCCGGCAACCCTGAACCTGGTGGAAACCATTCACGGCAAGGCCCAGAAGATTGCCGCCTTCGAAGGCTGCACCGTCACCCTGTCCCGGGAATCCTGGACCGGAACCACGGAGTTCGACGCCGGGCTGCGCCGCAGCCTGGAACTCTCGCTGCCCGGGGCGCCGGTACTGCCCACCGGGGCAGGGCACGACGCCGGCATCCTGGCCGGGCATGTTCCGGCCGGCATGCTTTTTGTCCGCAACCCCACCGGAATTTCGCATTCACCCGAGGAATACGTGGAATCCGACGATGCGGACGCCGGAGCCGTGGCCCTGGCCGACGTGCTGCAGGACCTGCTGTGACCGGTGGAGGAAGTGGTGTCGGCGGTGCCGGCGGCGCAGACAGCGGCGGCCGGACGCCGTCGGCCTCCTTCTGGTGCGAGCAGGCGCTGGTGGACGGCAGCATCCGCTCCGGCGTGCGGGTGGAAGCGGACGCAGCCGGGTATGTCAGCGCCTGTGAAACCGGCGCACGCGCCCGGCAGGATGACCAGGTCCTGCCCGGGGTGAGCTTCCCGGCAGCCTCCAACGCGCATTCCCATGCGTTCCACCGGATCCTGCGCGGACGCACCCACGCGGCCGGTCCCGGAAGCTTCTGGACCTGGCGCGAGCAGATGTATGCCGCGGCCGCAGTGCTGACCCCCGACCTGTACGAGCAGGTGGCCACCGCCGTATTCACGGAAATGGTGGTGGCCGGCTGGAGCTCGGTGGCGGAGTTCCACTACCTGCACCACCGTCCGGACGGCACCCCGTACGCCGGGGAACACGCCATGGAACGCGCGCTGGCCCGCGCCGCCGTGGCGGCCGGAATCCGGCTCACCCTGCTGGACACCTGTTACCTTGCCGGCGGCTTCGACACCCCGCTGTCCGCCCGGCAGCGGCGGTTCTCCGACGGCGGTCCCGAGGGCTGGCTGGACCGGCTGCAGTCCCTGCGCACGGCTTTTGCCTCGGAGTTCGACGCCGCGCAGGTCGGTGTGGGTGCGGCCCTGCACTCGGTCCGCGGCGTCCCGCCTGAAGCGCTGGCCGTGTTGGCAGACCGGCTGGACCCGGACCTTCCGCTGCACATCCACCTCTCCGAGCAACCCGCTGAGAACGAGGCTTGCCTGGCTGCCACCGGGCTCACGCCCACCGGTTTGCTGGACCGCTACGAATTGGTGACCCCGCGGCTGTCCGCGGTGCATGCCACGCACCTGACGGAGGAGGACGTGTCCATGCTCGGGCGGGCCGGGGCCACCGTGGTGCTGTGTCCCACCACCGAGGCGGACCTGGCAGACGGGATCGGCCCGGCCGTCCGGCTGCGGGACGCCGGTGCCCGGCTGGCCCTGGGCACGGACCAGCACGCCGTCGTCGACCCCTGGCAGGAAATGCGCGCCCTGGAATACGGGGAACGGCTGGCCTCGGGGGAGCGCGGCCGGTTCAGCCCCGCGCAGCTGCACCATGCGGTCTCCAACGCCGGTGCCCGGGCGCAGGGCAGGACGGCGCCGGGGTTCGGTATTGGGGACGCCTGTGACCTGATGAGTATCGATCCCGCGTCCGTACGTACCGCCGGGTCGACGCCGGAGCAGCTGGCGATGACGGCCTCGGCCGCGGATGTGCGTACCGTGGTGGTGGCAGGGCGGATCCTGGCCCGGGACGGCCGGCACACCGTGCTGGGGGATCCGGCGTCCCTGCTTGCCGACGCGCTGGCCTCCGCCGATTCCCTTTCCCGTTCCGCTTCCACCGCCCAAGGACATCCATGACTCCGGCTTCCACCCTCATCACCAACATCGGTGAACTGACCACGTCCCGCGCCGGGGAACCGGTGCTGCACAACGCCGCCGTGGTGTTCGAGGGGGAGCGCATCAGCTGGATCGGTCCGGCGTCCGCAGCTCCGGCCGCGGACGAAATGGTGGATGCAGCGGGCCGGGCGGGCCTGCCCGGCTGGGTGGACTCGCATACCCATCTGGTGTTTGCCGGGGACCGCGGAGCGGAGTTCGAAGCGCGGATGGCGGGGGAGCCGTATGCGGCCGGCGGCATTGCCGTGACCACGAAGGCCACCCGGGCGGCGTCGGACTATGACCTGACCCGGCTGCTGCTGGCCAGGGTGGCGGAAGCGGCCGCCGCCGGCACCACCTACCTGGAGACCAAAACCGGGTACGGCCTCACCGTGGACGAGGAAGCCCGCAGCGCCCGGATCGCCTCCACCGTGGCGGACCAGGTCAGCTTCCTCGGCGCCCATCTGGTTCCCCCGGGCGCCGATGCAGAGGAGTACACGGACCTGGTCTGCGGGCCGATGCTGACCGCCGTCCGCCCCTATGTGCAGTGGATGGACGTGTTCTGCGAGGAAGGGGCGTTTACGCCGGACCAGTCGCGCCGGGTCCTGGCCGCCGGGCAGGCCGCCGGCCTCGGGCTGCGGGTGCACGGAAACCAGTTGGGCCCCGGGAAGGGAGTGGGGCTGGCGGCGGAGTTCGGTGCGGCCAGCGTGGACCACGTTAACCACCTCTCCGACGCCGATGTGGAGGCGCTCGCCGGCACCTGGGCCGGCTGGAACGCGGACGCGGCGTCCGGAACGCCGGGAACCGTGGCAACCTGCCTGCCCGCCTGCGACCTGTCCACCCGGGCTCCGCTGGCCCCGGCCCGCCGGCTGCTGGATGCCGGGGTGCAGGTGGTGCTCGCGTCCAACTGCAATCCGGGCACGTCCTACACCAGCTCCATGAACTTCTGCGTGGCAACGGCAGTGCTGCAGATGGGCCTGACCGTGGCCGAAGCCCTCCGGGCTGCAACCTTCGGCGGAGCCCTGGCGCTGCGCGTGCACACCGGAGAGGACCGGGACGGGCAACGGGCGGTGGGCTCCCTGGCCGTGGGGAACCGGGCGGACCTGCAGTTGCTTAATGCGCCCTCGGCTGCGCATCTGGCCTACCGGCCGGGGATGCCGCTGACCGGGCAGGTCTGGCGGGCGGGCCGGGCCATACGCTGAAGTGCCAGCGGCCCGGCGGGCGTGCTGTCCGGCACAATGGAGTCCATGCGCGCTGCTTCCCCTTCCGCCCCGACAGGCACCCTGGATCCCCGTGCCCGCCGGATGCTGGTCTTCGAGATCCTTATTGTGCTGGGCCTGTCGCTGGGCCGCTCGGGGGTGTACGCCGTCGTCGAGCTCCTCGAAAAGGCCACTGAAGCGCCGCTTGGCGGGCAGACCACCACGCTGAACCCGGTGCTGGACGAGCAGCCCTGGTTCGATCTGGCCTACCAGTTGCTGGGCATCTTCTTCTCACTGGTGCCGGTGGCGCTGGTGCTGTTCCTGCTGACCGAACCCGGGAAATCGGCGTTCCGCCGGATCGGCTTCACTTTTGCCCGGCCCGTGCACGACTTCCTGCTCGGCATCGGCCTGGCCGCCGTGATCGGCGGAGGCACCTTGGGCGTGTACGCGGCCGGACGCGCGCTGGGCATCACCACCGCCATCGTTCCTGCGGCGCTGGATACCTATTGGTGGACGCTGCCGGTTCTGGTGCTTTCGGCCGTGCGGCATGCGGTGCTCGAAGAGATCATTGTGGTGGGCTACCTGTTCACCCGGCTGCGGCAGCTGGGCTGGGGTGTCCCGGCGATGATAATCACCAGTGCGCTGATCCGCGGCAGCTACCACCTGTACCAGGGCATCGGCCCGGGCATCGGCAACTTCCTGATGGGACTGCTTTTCGGTGCCGTGTACGTGAAAACCCGGCGGGTGATGCCGCTGGTCATCGCCCATGCGCTGGTGGACATTGCCGGGTTCGTGGGGTTCGCGCTGTTCGGCCCCGCCATCGGCATCGGCACCTGATTTTCTTGGAACACCACGAAAGGCACAACGCATGACACTGATCACCCGCTGGGGCAAGGACCTGGATCCGGATGACGTGCTGCAGGAGTACCCCCGTCCCCAACTGGTCCGGGACAGCTACCTGAACCTCAACGGGTACTGGCAGTACGCCGTCACGACCGCCACGCGGGACCGGATGCCGGCTGTCGGTGAATGGGCCGGCAGGATCCTGGTGCCGTTCTCGCCCGAGGCGCCGCTGTCCGGCGTCGGCCGCCAGCTGATGCCGGAACAGGCCCTCTGGTACCGGCGGACCGTGGATCTGCCGGCGGGCTTCGCCGGCGAGCGGGTGCTGCTGCACTTCGGTGCCGTGGACCAAAGCTGCACGGTGGCGGTCA
Organism: Arthrobacter sp. Y3224198; assembly: GCF_059090025.1. Taxonomy (NCBI): domain Bacteria; kingdom Bacillati; phylum Actinomycetota; class Actinomycetes; order Micrococcales; family Micrococcaceae; genus Arthrobacter; species Arthrobacter sp. Y3224198. The sequence continues at coordinate 37,191 of NZ_JBNHFG010000023.1, read as the reverse complement.
ATGGAACGCCGGTGGGTGGGCATGACGGCGGCTACCTGCCGTTCACCCTGGACATCACCGACGCACTGGTGGACGGACCGGAGCAGGAGATCACGGTCCGGGTCCGGGACATCAGCGACACGGGGTACCACAGCCGGGGCAAGCAGAAGCTGACCCGGGGCGGCATCTGGTACACCGCGCAGTCGGGCATCTGGCAGACGGTGTGGCTGGAGTCCGTGCCGGAGTTGAGCATCGGACGCCTGGTGCTGGTACCCTCCCTGGACGCCGTGGAGGTGACGGTCCTGGTCGATGGCGGTGACGGGCCGGGCGGTGCGGACGCTTCCGGCGCTTTGGACGCTTCCGGCATGACAGCCGAGGTCGTCGTGTCCGCTGACGGACAGACCGTGGCCGAGGCCGCCGTCGTACCCGGTGTGCCTCTCCGCCTTCCCATACCCGATCCGCAATTGTGGACGCCAGAGGACCCGTTCCTCTACGACGTTCAGGTGCGGCTGCTCGTGGACGGACGGGAAACCGACCGGGTACGCAGCTACACGGGACTGCGCACCGTGGGAATGGGCCCCGACGCCCAGGGCCGGCTGCGGTTGCTGCTCAACGGGCAGCCCTATTTCCAGGCCGGGCTGCTCGACCAGGGATACTGGCCGGACGGGCTGTATACCGCGCCGTCGGACGACGCTTTGGCCTCGGACATCCAGCGGGCGAAGGATCTGGGCTTCAATATGCTGCGCAAGCACATCAAGATCGAGCCGCTGCGTTGGTACTACCACTGCGACAGGCTGGGCATTCTGGTCTGGCAGGACATGGTCAACGGCGGCACCAGCTACCGGCACTCGGTGGTGACGGCCCCCGCCCTGGGCGCACCCCGCCGACGTGACAACGCTTATCTGGCCTTCGGCCGCGACGATGCAGACGGCCGTGCAGAGTTCCTGGCCGAACTGCGCGGGACTGTGGAACTGCTGCAGAACACGGTCTCCCTTGCCGTCTGGGTTCCCTTCAACGAGGGCTGGGGCCAGTTCGACGCCAACTCCGTCACCGAGCAGCTCCGCCGGCTGGATCCGACCCGCACCGTCGACCATGCCAGCGGCTGGCATGACCAGGGCGGGGGAGACCTCAAGAGCGTGCACGTCTACTTTGTGCCGTTCCGGCTGCGCAAGGGCTGGCTGCGCGGCGGCCGCGCCGTCGTCCTGTCCGAATACGGCGGATACAGCCTGCGCATCCCCGGCCACACCTTCAACGACAAGGAGTACGGCTACCGGAGTTTCCGTACCCGTGCCGCGTTGAAGCGGGCCTACCGGCGGCTGATGCTGCGCCAGATCGAACCGGCGGTGGCCCGGGGATTGGCTGCGGCGGTCTACACGCAGCTGAGCGACGTCGAGGACGAGGACAACGGGCTGCTCACCTATGACCGGGCCGTGCTGAAGATCGACGCCGGGACGGTGCGGGAACTCAATGTCCGTCTGATCCGCGCTGCGTCCTGACGGTTCTGCTGCCGGTTTGTCCACTTCGCTGCTGGTTTGGGAAATCCCTGCCGGTTTGCAGCGGAGGGATTTCCCAAACCGGCAGCAGAACCCCTAACCGGCAGCAGATTCACCGCAGGCGGCCGGCACGCGGCAGTCCGGCTGCCACCAATCGGCTCACGAGACTTTCCGGATGCTCGGGCGGTCGGCGTATGTCGGTCCAAGTCCAGCGGACAAACCCGACCCCGGCGGCACGGATGGCGTCTTCCCTCCGTTTTTCCTGGGTGAGGGTGTCCCATGAGGGCGACAGCGCAGAGCCGTTTGCTCCGTATTTCACCGCGCCGTCGAATTCCCCCACCAGCATCTGGTCCTTCCAATAAAAATCTGACCGGAAGCGCCCCGCCGGAGTACTGAACCCGTGCTGGAGTTCCGGGGCAGGAAATCCAAAACGGCGCAGTACGGCGCGGGAATAGGATTCGCCGGCGGATTCGGAAAGGGCATCGGCAAAGTCGATAACCCGGCGGGCCTTTGCCTGTTTGCTGCGGAACGGCACCCTTTGTGCCAGGTCCCGCAGGAGCTCTTTGCTCAGTGGGGGCAGCCCGTGGGCAACATCCGGGCGCAGCACATGGTCCATGGCCGGAACCGCATGCTCGAAGTCGAGGTAGGCAGCCATGTCCAGCACGGTCTGCGCCCGGGAGGTCAGCAGCATGCCGTCGAACGTTTCCACCGGCTCCAGCAGGTGGCGATGGGTCCAGCGGAGGCCGCCACGGCACCGGCCATGTGAGGTGGAGGAGCCCAGCAGCAGAATGTCTGGCGACGTTCCGATAACTGGCAGCCCCCAAATCACGGCAGCAGACTGCTGGATCAGGACACGCTGTCCCGGCACTTGCTGTGAGGCCGCGCGGATCCGGGTCCGTTCACGTTCCCAGGCCGGCATCTGCTGCCACGATCCGGCGGCGACGTAGACCCCGGGGCGAAGGCGGACCAGGTCGCCTATTCGGCATCGCATGGAAAGGGCACGGCGCCCGGCGCCGTAAGTATCGGCGTCGGCGGCATAAATCAGTTCGGGATCCATGCCCTAAGGCTGGAGATGCAGCAGCCAGACAGCGAGGGCGGGAACCTGCTTTGTGGATAACCCGGTCGTTATGGGGAAAGCTCCGGTTTGTGCAAAACGCTGCCGGTTTGGGAAATCCCTGCCGGTTTGCGGCGGAGGGATTTCCCTAACCGGCAGCAGAAACCCTAACCGGCAGCAAAAACCCCGGAACTAGATCTCGACCGGGCCCTTGGCGGTGTCGAAGGTGACCGACATGAGGCCCGGTGTCCCCGCGGGGGCGATCCAAGTGACCCCGACACCGTCCAGCGGCTCCTCCACGGGGTGGCCCAGCCAGTCGCTGACCCGTGCGGCGGAACCGGCGATGGTCAGCGAGCTCAGCTTCACCAGACCGGGCATCCCGGGGATGGCGTTGGACGGGTGCAGCGCTTCGGTGCCGTCATCCCAGCGCAGCAGGTACGGCACCTGCGGGTCGGCGATCAGGCCGTTGATGCCGATCTGCTGCCAGGTCAGCTCCTGGCCGTCCGGGAACTTGCGGTTGCCCGGGACGGAGGAACGGCCGAGCCGTTGCTCGAACGGGGAGAGGTCATCCACGGCCACGCACCAGCCCATCCAGCCGCCGCCGGATTCGGAGCGCTGGCGGACGGCCTGGCCGAAGGGGGCCTTGTCCGACGCCGGGTGGTTCAGGACCTCGACAATCTCGACATATTGGTTGTTGGCCAGGGGCAGGATCATATTGCGGGTACCGAACCGGGGGTGGACACCACCCTTTACGAAGTCGGCGCCGAGAGCGGCAGCAATCCTCTCGGTGGTGGCCAAAAGACCGTCAGATTCACAGGCGTAAGAGACATGATCCAAGCGCATGCGGCTCATTGTGGCACGTTGTGACCGCGGTCTCGACTAAGGGAAGCCTAACCACCGAAGAAGGCAGCACGGAACCGCAAATCCGTTCCCGGGACGGCCGCCTTTTTCACGGAAAGTCATGAAGGTTGCGCTTGGTCCCGGGATCGGTTTCTATTGGTGCAGGTCATGAGTGCCAGCAGATAGCCCCGGCTTGCTGGCCGGCAACCCTCCAACCGCGGTGGGGTGCCCCGGGTGAAGACCTGGCTGGACGCCAAAAGGGCGTTCGGCAAGCGCGGGTCCCACAGCCCCACTGGAAGTCCGGTGATTATCCGGCGAACCATCCGGCGTACCCGGATGTTCCGGCTGGTGCTGTGCGGCCCCTGGTTTGAGGGAGCATCATGAGTGCAGATTGGTCATTTGAAACCCGCCAGATCCACGTTGGACAGGAGCCCGACGCTGTAACCGGCGCCCGTGCCCTGCCGATCTATCAGACATCGTCCTTCGTCTTCCCCAGCGCCGAGGCAGCCGCCAATCGGTTCGCCCTGGCGGAACTGGAACCGATCTACACCCGGATCGGCAACCCCACGCAGGAAGCGGTGGAGAACCGGATCGCCTCGCTGGAGGGCGGCGTCGGGGCGCTGCTGCTGGCGTCCGGACAGGCCGCGGAAACGTTCGCGCTGTTGAACGTGGCCGCCGCCGGCGACCACATTGTGGCGAGCCCCAGCCTCTACGGCGGCACCTACAACCTGCTTCGGCACACGCTGAAGAAATTCGGCATCGACACCACCTTTGTGCAGGACCCGGATGACCTGGAGCAGTGGCGGGCGGCGGTCCGGCCCAATACCAAGGCGTTCTTCGGCGAGGTAGTCTCCAACCCGCGCCAGGACGTGCTGGACCTCGAGGGCATCAGCGCCATTGCCCACGACGCCGGCATCCCCCTGATCGTGGACAACACCCTGGCAACGCCGTACCTGATCCGTCCCATCGAATGGGGCGCGGACATTGTGGTGCATTCAGCCACCAAGTACCTGGGCGGGCACGGAACCTCCATTGCCGGCGTAATCGTGGACTCGGGCAACTTCGACTTCGCCGCCGACCCGGAGAAGTTCCCCGGCTTCAACACCCCGGATGAGAGCTACAACGGGCTGGTCTACGCCCGCGACCTGGGGGTCAACGGTGCGCTGGGCGCCAACCTGGCCTACATCCTGAAGGCACGCGTGCAACTGCTGCGCGATCTCGGCTCGGCGGTTTCCCCGTTCAACGCGTTCCTGATTGCCCAGGGGTTGGAGACCCTGAGCCTGCGCGTGGAGCGGCACGTGGCCAACGCCGTCGCCGTCGCCAACTGGCTTGAAAACCACGACGACGTGCTCTCGGTTGCGTACGCCGGCCTGGAGTCCAGTCCCTGGTTCGAACGCGGACGCACATACGGTCCGCGCGGCACCGGCGCGATTGTTTCCTTCGAAATTGAGGGCGGTGTGGAGGCCGGGAAGCGTTTTGTGGACGGCCTGGAGCTGCATTCCCATGTGGCCAACGTGGGGGACGTGCGCTCGCTGGTGATCCACCCGGCGTCGACCACGCACAGCCAGCTCGGCGCCGAGGCACAGCTGGCCGCCGGTGTCAGCCCGGGGCTGGTGCGGCTGTCCGTGGGCATCGAGCATATCGATGACATCCTTGCGGACCTCGACGCCGGCTTCCGGGCCGCCAAGGGAGCCTAGGGGTCCGCGTGACAATCCGTCACTCTGCTCCGCAGCACCCCGTCACCGACCGGGACGGGGTGCTGCAGTACGCCTCCATCGGCGGACTCGACCTGGAAACCGGCGGCTACCTGCCCGACGTCGTCCTCGGCTACGAAACCTGGGGCCGGCTTGATGCCGATGCCGGTAACGCCGTCTTCATCGCGCACGCCCTAACCGGCAGCACCCACGTGGCGCAGGGGGATACGGACGAACCCGGCTGGTGGGATGACCTGGTGGGTCCGGGGAAAACCGTGGACACGAACCGCTTTTTCGTAGTGGCGGCGAACATGCTGGGCGGCTGCTACGGTTCCACCGGTCCGTCCTCCCTTGATCCGCAGGGCCTGCCCTGGGGATCGCGCTTTCCCCTGGTCACCATCCGTGATGCGGTGCGTGCCGAAGCCCGGCTGGCCGACCTCCTCGGCATTGGCGCCTGGCATGCCGTCCTCGGCGGTTCGCTCGGGGGGGCACGGGCGCTTGAATGGGCGGTGACCGAGCCGGCCCGGGTTCGACGTTGTGCAGTGATTGCGGCGACGGCGGCGAGCACCGCGGAGCAGATCGCCTTTGCCCAGACCCAGCTGGCCGCCATCCGGCTGGATCCGGACTTCAGCGGCGGCGACTACTACAACGGTGTGCCGCCGCTGGCCGGGCTCGGCCTGGCCCGGCGGATTGCCCACATCACGTACCGTTCCGAACCGGAACTGGAGTACCGGTTCGGCCGCGGCCCGCAGGGGTCAGAGGACCCGTTCGGTGCCGTGCTCCCGGCGGAGCGGGGCCGGTACGCTGTGGAAAGCTACCTGGACCACCAGGCGGACAAGCTGGTGGACCGCTTCGACGCGAACACCTATCTGGTCCTCACCGAGGCACTGGCCGGGCACGACGTCGCGCGGGGACGCGGGTCGCTGCGGCAGGCCCTGGCGGCCGTGACGGCAGAATGCTTTATTGCCGCAGTTGAATCGGATCGGTTGTATTTCCCCCAGCAGTCGGCGGACCTCGCGGCCGCCCTGCCGCGGGGAACCCAGGTGCACCTGATCCGGGCACCGATCGGGCATGACGGGTTCCTGACCCACGTACAGGAGATCGCCGGGCCGCTGCGGGCGGCGTTCTTCGCCTGAGCGAACCCCGGACCCGGGACCCGGGACCCGGGGCCCGGGCCCCGGGTCTTGAGCGCGACGCCAAACCGGGGACCGCTAACCGGCCTCGGCTTCCATCAGCCAGAAGGAAGCCCCGGTCGGATCGGCCAGTTGGACCATCCGGCCGTAGGGGGAGTCCTCGGGTGGAGTGAGCACGGATCCGCCCAGCTGTTCGGCGAGATCAGCGGCGGCGTCCACATCCGTGTGCCCGAAGTAGAGCTCCCAATGCGAGGGCACCCCCTCGGGCAGGTCCGTGACACCGTCCATGACCCCTGCCACCGGCCGGCCGTTGCTTTGCACCGTGGTGTACCGGAACTCGCTGCTGTCCGCCAGCACCTCCGTCTCCCAGCCGAACACCTCGCGGTAGAACGCCAGGGCGGCGGGATAGTTCCCCGTCAGCAGCTCGTACCAGACCGGCGCCCCGGCTTCATCGATCCGGCCGAAGCCGGGATGGGCCTGTGGCTGCCAGATGCCGATAGTGCCGCCGCTGGGATCGCCCAGCATCGCCGAGGTGCCCTTGTCCCGGATGACCAGCGGATCCAGCATCACCTGCCCGCCCGCTGCGGCGGCCGCATCGGCGGATCCGGCGGCATCCGCGGAAGCCAGATAGACCGTCCACGTGTCCGGGAAGGCGGTCTCGGGCGAGTTGGGCATCATTCCGGCCACGACGGCTCCACGGTGCAGGAAATCCACATAGCCGCCGGGCTCCTGGGCGGACTCCGCAGCTTCCCAGCCAAGCAATCCCGAATAAAACTCCCGGGCACGCTGTGGATCGGAGCTGGCAAGATCCGCCCAGCACGGGGCGCCGGCCGGGAACCGGTTGGATACTGCGGGCATGAGTGCTCCTTTAAATAGGCCGGAACCCAGCTATACCAACTCCGGCCGGCGGCTAACAGGGCGCTTCCCTTGCCTGTGGCGGGAATCCGTGGGAAAACTTTGGGCATGACTGACCGGATTCATCTGCAGGGACGGGCCCGCTGCACACCGGAGACCCTCTGGCACACACTCGTGGACAACCGGGCCGCCTGGTGGCCGGACATGGACTTCGCGCCCCACCCCGGCGCCCCGCTGCAGGAACGGTGGATGGAAGACGGAGTGGAGCACACCGCCAAGGGAACCGTCCTGGCCGTAGCCCCGGAGAAGCTCCTGTCCTTCCGGTGGACGTCCCCGGACTGGGAAGCACACACCGTGGTGAGCTTTGAGTTGACCCCGGCCGACGACGGCGACGGCGGAGCCACCGACGTCGCCGTCACGGAAAGCGGGTTCGCAGGACTGAAAGCCGGCCCCGTCCTGTCCGAGGCGCACCGGGAAGGCTGGGCCTTCCATCTGGCGAACCTGATCGAACAGGCCGAGAAGTAAGGGCGCGCCGCGAGCTTCCGGGTTAGCCTTGCCGACATGAGCGACGCATCGGACACGCCCGACCACCGCCCGAGAGGGAACCGCCCGCCGCGGACCCGCCGTGCAACCGGACCGGCCGGACGCCGGGCAGCCCGGCTGCTGGCGGCAGCAGCAATCCCACTGGTGGCTCTCGCCCTGCTGGTATCGGGTGCCGTGCTGGCAGCAACGGGACAGTCGGAGTCCTTCGGCTGGTTCGCCTACGCTCCGCTGGAGGAAAGCATAAGGCCGGGCATGTTCCTCACCGGCAAAATGCAGTTGGGATACCTGCTGGTGGCCCTGGGACTGGTGGCAGCAGCCTTTTGGGGCGGCTTCAGGCTCGGCCGGCGGGCCGGGGCCGCGCCAGCTGGCAGCAGCTAGGCTGCAGGACGCTGCCTGAACCGGCTAGTCGCCGACGTCAGAGCCCTGCGGCATGGGTGCACCGAACATCGGACCTGCTTCGGGCCGCTTCGCGGAGATGCCGTCGCCGGAGGATTGGTGGCGTACCCGCCGCACCACCCAGGGGAAGAGGAACTCCCTCGCCCAGACCAGGTCTTCGGACCGGGCAGCCCGCCATTTCTTCGGCGGCAGCGGTTTGGTTTCCAGCGGTGAGAGGGAATGCGGCACGTTGAGGGTGTCCAGCACCATCGCGGCAATGGTGTGGTGTCCCAGCGGGGAGAAGTGCAGCCGGTCCGGCGCCCACATCTGCGGGTCACTCAGCGCGCGCAGCGCCCACATGTCGGCGATGACCGCGTCATGGCGGGCCGCCACCGTCCGCAGGTTCTCGTTGTAGATGCCCACCCGTCCGCGCACGCTGCCCAGCACCGGGGTGTTGCCGAGGTCGGGGCCGGTGAACAGCACGACGGTGGCTCCCGTGGCGCGCAGTTCGGCGATCGCTCCGTCAATGCGCTCGGCCAGCCGGTCCGGATCGCCGCCGGGGCGGATAACGTCATTGCCGCCGGCACAGATGGTGACCAGATCGGGCTTCAGGGCCACGGCGGGAGCAAGCTGCTCCTCGATGATCTGGTTGAGCAGCCTGCCCCGGATGGCCAGGTTGGCGTAGGCAAAGTCCGGATGGCCCACGGCGAGTTCCTCGGCTACCCGGTCGGCCCAGCCGCGGTTGCCGCCGGGGCTTTGCGGATCGGGATCCCCGATGCCTTCGGTAAAGGAGTCTCCCAGGGCCACGTAGCGGCTCCACGGGTGGCTTGGTGCTTGTCCGGTTGCGGCCGGCAACCCGGCGGTCTCAGGCGTTGACGTTGTACTCACCGACCCATACTTGCAAACGACCCTCTGGCTACGCGACCGTAGGTTCCCGTTACGGGCGTGCCAGAATTGGATTCATGACTGATGCGAATCCCGTGGTCCTGTGGTCCAAGCCCGAAGCCGAACGCGCGGGCACTCCGCTGCTGGTGCTCTTCCACGGGTACCTCGCCAATGAGGAAGACCTGATGGGCCTCACGGACTACCTTCCGGCGGACTTCACCATCGCTTCGGTGCGGGCCCCGCAGGCGCTCGGCCCCGGGTACACCTGGTTCCCCCTGACGGGCGACGCCGGCTATTCCGTTGAGGCCGTCGTCGACTCCGTTGCGGCTGTCTCCGACTGGCTGGACAGCGTCAGCGCCGGACACACCAGCGTCAGCCTGCTCGGGTTCTCCATGGGTATGGCGGTGGCCACGACCCTGCTGCGGCACCGCCCGCAGGACTTCGCCGCCGTCGTCGGGCTTTCCGGGTTTGTGGTCCCCTCGGAAGACAACGCCTTCTTCCACGACGGGGAACTGGAACAGCACCGCGTGCCGTTCTTCTGGGGCCGGGACCAGGCCGACCCGGTGATCGAGGCCCCGCGGATCGAATACACGCACGCCTGGCTGAACACCCATACGGCGCTGACCAAGATCCTGTATTCCAACATGGGACACGGGATCAATATGCAGGAGCTGGGGCACGTGAAGGAGTTCCTGGCGCACACCGTTTTGCGGGGCGTGAAGCAGGCCTAGCGGCCGGGATCAGCCTTCGCGGACAATCCGGACGGTTTCGCCGTTCACGGACACCTCGTCGCCGGCATGCAGCTGGCGGCCGCGCCGTTCTTCAATGTCGCCGTTGACCTTAACCAGCCCGTCCTCGATCAGCTGTTTGGCGTGGATGCCGTCTTCGGCGAGGTTGGCAAGCTTAAGCAGCTGGCCCAGGCGGATCATTTCATCGCGGATGGGCAGGTCTTGGGCGTCGGGGGTACTCATGCTTCCATTCTGCCCGACTTTCCCCAGCCCACCCCGCCGCACTGACGCGACGGCGGCGACGCCGCCAAGCAGCGGGCGATGACGGCACCTGCTGTGGGGACGATGACGGCGGGGTCGCGGGCGGCACGACGGCGGGAGCGGTGGCGGTAGGGTGGACGCGTGCCAAATGCTGTGCGGATATCCCCGCTGATCGGTCTGCCCCTGTCCATGCTTGCCGGCGTCGCCATACCCTCGCAGGCCCGTGTCAACGGCGCCCTGGGGGAGCGGCTGGACGACGGGTTGGCAGCCGCGCTGGTCAGTTTCGTCGTGGGCCTGGTAGTGATGACGGCGATCAGCCTGGCCCTGCCGCGCGGCCGGGCCGGCGCCGGGCAGCTGCTTCCCTCCCTGCGCGAGCGCCGCTTCCCGCGCTACTACGTGCTGGCCGGCATGATCGGCGGCTACTTTGTGCTCTCCCAGACCCTGACCGTGGCCGTGCTCGGCGTGGCAGTGTTCACCGTTGCCGCCGTCGCCGGCCAGACCCTGACCGGACTGGTGGTGGACCGGCTCGGCATCGGGCCGGCCGGCAAAAAGGCCCTGACCGTGATGCGCGTGGTGGGCGCCGTGCTGACCATCGCCGCGGTGGCCTGGGCCGTCAGCCCCAAGCTGGGCACCGGGAGCGAGCCGTCCGAGTGGCTGCTGCCGGTGCTGCTTCCACTGACCGCCGGCATGCTGATGAGTTTCCAGCAGGCCATGAACGGCACCACGGGCATGCACTACGGGACCCCGATCACCGCGACCCTGGTCAACTTCATCTCCGGCACCGTCCTGCTGGCCGTGATGTGGGGGATCAAGGTGGCGGTGTCCGGGATGGGCAATCCGCTGCCCGGGGAGTGGTGGCTGTACCTGGGCGGGCCGCTGGGCTGCGTGTTCATCGGCGTGGGGGCCCTGCTGGTGCGCAGCCTGGGTGTGCTGCTGACCAGCCTGGGCCTGATCGGCGGGCAGCTGATCGGCTCCCTGCTGCTGGACATTGTTTTCCCTGCCCCGGGCTCCGTGGTGGTGGCCGCGACCGTGCTCGGCACCCTGCTGACGCTGGTGGCCATTGTGCTGGCCACCCTGCCGTGGAACATGCCCGGCAGCGGCCTGCGCCGCCGTCGCCGCCTGCCGCAGCGGGACACCGAACCCACCCCGCGCTGACGCCCGCAACGCGCTCCGCACCGTCCCGGTAGGTCAGCGGGGCATAGTCACCTTAAGCTGGTAGTTATAGCTTTGCCCGTCGGCACTGTTCCCGCATGCATTTCTGCTGCTGCGCGGACGGGCCCGGGACCACGAGCGGACCGCACCCAGCGGCCCTGTAGACACGAAAAGAACGGCGGTACCATTCCATGGCTTCGACCAAATCCAAGCTGGATCCGATCATCTCCCTGGCCAAGCGCAGGGGCTTTGTCTTCCAGTCGGGTGAGATTTACGGCGGGTCACGCTCCGCATGGGATTACGGCCCCCTGGGTGTCGAGCTCAAGGAAAACATCAAGAAGCAGTGGTGGCAGCACATGGTCCGCGGCCGCGACGACGTCGTGGGCCTGGACTCCGCCGTGATCCTGCCGCGCCAGGTCTGGGAGGCCTCCGGACACGTGGAGGTCTTCTCCGATCCGCTGGTGGAGTGCCTGAGCTGCCACAAGCGCTACCGTGCCGACCACCTCGAGGAAGCCTACGAGGAAAAGAAGGGCCACGCCCCCGAAAACGGCCTGGCCGACATTGCCTGCGCCAACTGCGGCACCAAGGGCCAGTGGACCGAGCCGCAGGAGTTCTCCGGCCTGCTCAAGACCTTCCTGGGCCCGGTGGCCAACGAGGAAGGCATGCACTACCTGCGTCCCGAAACGGCACAGGGCATCTTTGTGAACTTCAACAATGTGCTGACCACCTCGCGCAAGAAGCCGCCGTTCGGCATCGGCCAGATCGGCAAGAGCTTCCGCAACGAAATCACCCCGGGCAACTTCATCTTCCGCACCCGCGAGTTCGAGCAGATGGAAATGGAATTCTTCGTCGAGCCGGGCACGGACGAGGAATGGCACAAGTACTGGATCGAAAACCGGTTCAACTGGTACGTGGAGCTGGGTATCGACCCGGAGAACCTGCGCCTGTTCGAACACCCGCTGGAAAAGCTGAGCCACTACTCCAAGGGCACCACCGACGTCGAATACCGCTTCGGCTTCCAGGGCAGTGAGTGGGGCGAGCTGGAAGGCATTGCCAACCGCACCGACTTTGACCTGGGCACGCACTCCAAGCACTCCGGCACCGACCTGAGCTACTTCAACCAGGCCACCAACGAGCGCTTCACCCCCTACGTGATTGAGCCCGCCGCGGGCCTGACGCGTTCCTTCATGGCGTTCCTCGTGGATTCCTACACCGAGGATGAAGCACCCAACGCCAAGGGCGGGGTGGACAAGCGCACCGTGCTGAAGCTTGACCCGCGCCTGGCGCCGGTCAAGGCCGCGGTACTGCCGCTGAGCCGCAACGAGGACCTTTCGCCCAAGGCCAAGGACCTCGCCGCGCAGCTGCGCCGCAACTGGAACATCGACTTCGATGACGCCGGCGCCATTGGCCGCCGCTACCGCCGCCAGGACGAGATCGGCACCCCGTTCTGCATCACCGTGGACTTCGACACCCTCGAAGACCACGCCGTCACCGTGCGCGAACGCGACACGATGGCCCAGGAGCGGGTGAGCCTGGACAAGGTCGAGGGCTACCTCGCGGAAAGGCTGATCGGCGCGTAATGGCTCTTTCATTCCGCGAATGGCGTGAAGACGACGACCTCAAGCTCAACCAGCTCTGGGGCGATCCGGAGAGCGTGCAGGCAGGGCAGTTCCGTGCCGTGCTGCGTCCGTCCTCCGACGAACCGTGGAGCCGCTGCATCGTGGCCGAAGACGACGGGATTCCCGTAGCCGCCGGTGTGGTGTACGAAACCAGCCTGCACCCGGACCGGCTCTGGGCCTATGTTGAGGTGGCCCGGGAAAACCGGCGCACCGGACTTGGGACCGCCCTGCTGGGGATGCTGCGGAAGGAAGCCGAGTCGGCGCCGTCGGGCGTGCGGAAGCTGCGCGCGAAGGTGGAACCGGGCACCCCGGCCGCCGCGTTTGCCGAAGCCGGCGGGCTGAGGCCCATCCAGCGTTCCTGCGTTGTGGTGGTGGAGCCGGGCAAGCTCAAACTGCCCGTCTTCCACGACGACGGCCCCCAGCTGGATGAAGCGGCCACCGGCTCGGTGGAACTCACCCAGGCGGTCACGGAGTTCTACAACTCGGTCCATGACTGGGACCGGGCGGACATGAACCTGGGCCGGGCCCAGCAGATGCTGCTCAACGACGCCACCGGCGCTTCCGGTGCCGTGGTGCTGCGGGACAAGCCGAAGAAGGACGGCGGGAAGATTGCCGCCTTCGCGGTGAGCTACACGCAGGAACGCACCGACGAGCCGGCCGATGTGCTGGTGGGCTACGACACCACGCTCGGCGACGACGAGGCGCAGGCAGCGGTGGAATCACTCATTGCCATGCTGGCCTACCAGTATCCGGTGCAGCTGGAGGTGGACGAGTCCATGACCGCCGTCGTCCGGGCACTGGAGCCGCTGACCAAGCACGGCGTGGCCCGCCAGGTCGGCAGTGAAACGCTGATCCTCAGCGACTGACAGCGGTACGCAAAAAAGGCGGCCCCGGCACCGTGCAGACGCGCAGTGCCGGGGCCGCCTTTGCTGCGCCGGGGGCCTGCTGCGAGGCCGCAACCGCTAACACTGCGCCAGGAGCCAGGCTTGCGCTGATGCGAAGTCGTCATTGTAGGACTGGACTCGTTCGTCAGGCGGAATCGGTCCGCCGTAGATCTTCCCGAACCGGTCCTGGTTATGGGCGACCGTTATGGCGAGGATGGCGCCGTCATCCATCGGGATCAGATGGTTGAGGGTGGGGTACCCCCGTGTCTCGCGTCCGAAGCTCCTGACATTGTCCTGCCCTGCCAGCGCCACGATGATTGCCTCCCCGGCGCTGACCGTTCCTTTATCCTGCAGGATCGCGATGCGCGGGGAATCGAGCAGGGGAAACGGAACGGCGGAATCGGACCAGACGCTTCCGTCCGGCGCAAGTATCCGGGGGCCCTCGAACCTGAGTGCGGTGGTGCGTCCGCCAGGGTACGCGTAGGACAGCACCTCGCCGTCGTCAATCAGGGGAGTGACAGCGCCGAGGATTGAATAGACGCTGCCGCCCGAGTGGTTTCGCAGGTCGAGGATCCAGCCGCAGCGGGCTGTTGGGGCGGCTGCCGCTATCGCCTTGATACCGGCGTCGCTGTACCGCTGCAATGCTTCAAGGTTGTCACTTGCAAAGCCCGGTAATTTGATCGTGGCAATCCGATCATTGGCCTCGACAACGGGAAGGGCATGGTTACCGGTGGCGGACCGATAGGCGAGCGTTTGATCCGGCGCGGAAAAGGAACTGTGTCCACCGCCTGCGACGCGGGCAAGGCGGTCCAGCAACGCGTAGGCCGCGTCCATACTCTCGAGACCGTCGGCTTCACGTACCGCGTCTGACCGTGCCTGCCTCCATGCTGAACTGTCGGCGTGGATCCCTGCGTCCATCCTGCTGAGGGCCTCCCGCACATATCTCTCCTGCACAGAGGTCCGCTCCTGCAACTGGGCAGAGGGGACCAGCATCAGGAAAAGCACCGCCACGAGGGCAGCTGCCTTGGGAAACCAGGTTTTCTTGGACGCCACGAGGGCCATCCTAGGGGCAGGGGCGGTGATCCCCGTGGACGGCACGGGCCCATCGGCAGGCCTAGGACTTCAGGCGGCCGGAAAGGGCGTAGAGGACCGAGGCAGTGACCTTCTCCACGGGCCGTTCCGGATCGAACACCAGCCAGTCCAGCGCCGCCATCAGGGTGGCGCCGAAGACGCTGCCGGCAATCAGCATCACGTTGTCCGGGCCGGCCGTGCCGTTCTGCTTCACCGTCTGTTCGATGGGCTCAACAAACTCGGCCAGTGCCTCCTGGCGCAGCAGGTGCAGGGAATGCTGCCACGTACGGTCGGTGCGCAGGATCTCGGCAGCCATCAGCTTCGCCAGGGCGCGGTTGGCGCAAAGCAGTTCCAGCAGCGCCTGCACCATGGACTCAATGGCCTCCCAACCCTGCAGACCGCTGCGGGCGGTCCGGAGCGAATCGGTCAGCGCACCCACGCCCTCCAGCAACAGCTTCTCGAAGAGCTTGTCCTTGGACGAAAAGTTGTAATAGAGGCTGCCCTTGGCCACTCCGGCCCGTTCGGCCACGTCATCCATGGTGGTCCCGGAAATGCCGTTGGCCGCGGCAAGTTCCAACGCGGCGTCCAGAATGGCACGCTTGGTCCCGGATTCGCGTGGCATGCGGCAATACGTCCTTCACCCGATGGAAAGTTCTTTCCCTCTGATCTTAGTTGCCTTCACCGGGCGCCCGGGCCGGACCGCCGGGGGCGGCGCGTGCTCGATTTGCATCCACTTGCGAGAATAGACAGGTGACTGTTTTATCTCCGGAACTCAAGCTCGAGCTTCCCCCGCTGCAATTGGGCCCGATCACCGTGGACACACCGGTGATCCTGGCCCCCATGGCCGGCATCACCAACAAGGCCTTCCGCCGCCTCTGCCGTGAATACGGCGGCGGCCTCTACGTGACCGAAATGGTCACCTCCCGCGCCCTGGTGGAGCGTTCCCCTGAGTCGATGCGCATCATCAAGCACGACGACGACGAAAAGGTCCGCTCTGTTCAGCTCTACGGTGTGGACCCCAAGACCGTCGGAGCAGCCGTCCGCCTCCTGGTGGAGGAAGACCGTGCCGACCACATTGACCTGAACTTCGGCTGCCCGGTCCCCAAGGTCACCCGCAAGGGCGGCGGCTCGGCCCTGCCCTGGAAGCTGGACCTGTTTACGGCCATTGTGCAGACGGCTGTGAAGGAAGCCTCCCGCGGCAACGTGCCCCTGACCATCAAGATGCGCAAGGGCATTGACGAGGACCATCTGACCTTCCTGGACGCCGGGAAGATTGCCCGGGACTCCGGGGTGGCTGCAGTGACCCTGCACGGCCGCACCGCCTCGCAGTTCTACTCCGGCAAGGCCGACTGGTCCGCCATCGCCGAACTGCGCGAAGCCCTGCCGGATATGCCGGTGCTGGGCAACGGCGACATCTGGTCCGCGGAGGACGCCATCCGCATGGTGCGCGAAACCGGAGTGGACGGCGTCGTGATTGGCCGCGGCTGCCAGGGCCGCCCGTGGCTCTTCGGCGACCTTGAGGCCGCATTCGAAGGCAGCGCCGAACGGCACCGGCCGGGGCTGAAGCAGGTTTCGGAGAGTGTGTACCGGCACGCCGAACTGCTGGTGGAAACCTTCGGCGACGAAGTGATTGCCCTGCGGGACATCCGCAAGCACATGGCCTGGTACTTCAAGGGCTACGTAGTAGGGGGAGACCTCCGCGCTAAACTGGCCACGGTACCGTCCCTGGCGGTGCTCCGTGAACTGCTGGACCAGCTGGATCCTGACGCTCCCTACCCCGGCGCCGACGCCGAGGGGCCGCGCGGACGGGCCGGCACACCCAAAAAGACAGCGCTGCCGGAAGGCTGGCTGGACGGGCGGGAACTCAACGCCGCCCAGAAGGCCATCATCTCGGCAGCCGAACTCGACGTATCAGGCGGCTAACACAACCCATGACCTTCCCGCAGGCAGTTTCCACCGCAGGCTATACCGAATTCGATCTGGCCCGCTGGGTTACCGAACCGGCGAAAAACACCAACCGCACGCAGTTCGGCCGCGACCGGGCGCGGGTGCTGCACTCGTCTGCCCTGCGCCGGCTAGGTGCCAAAACGCAGGTGGTGGCCCCGGACACGGACGACTTCGTGCGGACCCGGCTGACGCACAGCCTCGAAGTGGCCCAGGTGGGCCGGGAACTGGGCAACGCGCTGGGCTGCGACCCCGACGTCGTCGACGCCGCCTGCCTCTCCCATGACCTGGGGCACCCGCCCTTCGGCCACAACGGTGAGACGGCGCTGAACGATATTGCGCACGCGATCGGCGGTTTTGAAGGCAACGCCCAGACCCTGCGCCTGCTGACCCGGCTGGAACCGAAGATCATTGCTGCGGACGGCACCCCGGCCGGGCTGAACCTGACCCGCGCCAGCCTGGATGCGGCCACCAAATACCCGTGGTCGATCGCCGACGCCCCGCTGGTCAACGGGCACCGCACCACCAAGTTCGGCGTCTATGAGGACGATCTCCCGGTGTTCACCTGGCTGCGCGACGGCGCTCCCGCCGGACGCTCCTGCCTCGAGGCGCAGGTGATGGACCTGGCCGATGACATCTCCTACTCCGTGCACGATGTGGAGGATGCCATTGTGGCCGGGCACGTGCAGCTCAAATGGCTGGACAACCCCGACCAGCGTGCCCGCGTGGTGGGCTACACGCAGCAGTGGTACCTGCCCGGCGTTGAGCCTGCAGCCATTGAGGCAGCGCTGGCGCGGCTGGAAGCAACGCCGGTATGGGTCCGTGAATCGGACGGCAGCCGCGGCGCGATGGCCGCGCTGAAGGACATGACCAGTCAGCTGATCGGCCGGTTCTGCAACAGTGCGCTGGAAGCCACCCGTGTCATCTACGGCAGGGACCCGCTGACCCGGTATCACGCCGAAATGGTGGTGCCGGAGGAGACCCAGCTGGAAATCGCGGTGATGAAGGGCCTGGCCACCACGTTTGTGATGACCACGGACCAGCGCCAGCCGCTGTACGAACGCCAGCGCGAAATCCTGACTGCCCTGGTCGCCCAGCTCTCCGCCACCGGGGATCGACACCTGGATCCGATGTTCGCCGCCGATTGGCGGGACGCGGTCGACGACGGCGCCCGGCTGCGCGTCGTCGTCGACCAGGTCGCTTCGCTGACGGACGGCTCGGCGCTTGCCCTGCACGAGCGGCTGGTGGGACCGGTTCCGGCGCTCTGGTAAGGCGCTTCCAAAGGCCTTTGCAAGGATTCCGCAGCTGCTCTCTGGTGGACAGGCCGGCAGGCCGTTAGCCTTTGGCGCGGGGTGGTTCAGCGTCTTCCGATTCACTGACGGGAGATGTCGGCCGAACGAGCGCACCCGAGGTCGCGATGAGCCCCCAGCAATCCCCTGTATCCCGCCCCCGCCGCCATGTTTTTGGATGGGCACGAAAATCCCGGTTCCGCAGCGTACTGGTATTCCTGACTGGTTTGCTGTTAATGGCCGTTCCGCTCGCGGTGCCGGCGCAGGCCGTTCTCGGTCCGGATACGCCTCCCACCAGGGGTCCGGCCACGACTCCGGCGACGGACATAACCATCACGTCCACGGGGGCCGGTGTCAGCAATGTGCCGGGGGCACTTCCGCCTGTTGGCGCTGCCTGGCCCATTACCGCCTACCCAACCTCCATACCGTCGGGCTACCAGCGGGAGACCGTGGGTTTTGCCGGCATCATCAACACCCAGGAAGTCGGCGGGACCACCACGGCACAGATGTACTGCATTGATATCCGTACACCTACCGGCATCGGCTACGGGTATGAAAGCGGCTCGTGGGACGAATCCAACGTCCCCAACATCGGCTACGTCAACCGGATTCTGAACACCTATTATCCGAATACCAATGAGCCCGCCGGACTTACCAATAACAGGAAAGCCGCCGCTGTGCAGGCCGCCATCTGGTTCTTCACGGACGGTTACGTGGTCAATCCCACCAACAACCTGTATTCCGACGTCGCCTCGATTGTGAACGCCACCATTGCTGCGGGACCGCTCACCGAGCCGGACGCCCCGGATATCTCCGTCACGCCGGCCAGCGCCGAAGCAGCGGTCACGGGGGTCGCGGGACCCTACACCGTCACTTCGGAGGCAGCGGAAATCACCGTCACGACGGATGTTGGGTTCGGCCTCTTCGCAGATGCGGCAGGGACCGTGCCACTAACCAATCCGGTAGCCAGCGGCACCCAGGTATGGGTGCGGAGCGAGGATGGCGGCACCGGCCCGGCCACGGTGACCGCCCGGGCAACGGTCACTGTCCCCACCGGCAACGTCTACCTCTATGACGGCGCGACGCAGGGCGTGACCCAGGCGCAAAAACTGATCCTGGCGGCGACCCGTGAGCTGAGCTCCTCCGACAGCGCCAGCGCAACATTCTTCGAGGTGGGCTCCCTGGCCGTCACCAAGTCAATCGAAGGTCCCGCTGCCGGCAGCCAGGGCGAGGTGGTGATCAGCATCGACTGCGGAACGGGGTACCAGTTCACCTTTACCGTCGCCGCCGAATCCACCGGGACGCCGTCGGAGACCTTCAACAATATTCCGGCAGGCACGGTCTGCACCATTACCGAGACCGTCAACGGCGCCACTGACAGCGTCCAGGTCAGCACCATCCCGGCCGGACCGGTCACCATCCCCTCGGGTGCCACGGCGACGGCGACCGTTACCGACACCTACACCTTCACCCCCGGCACGCTGGTGGTCGCCAAAACCAATACCGGCGAGGCTGCCGGCGCACAGGGCGAGGTCGTGATCTCCGTAGTCTGCACCTTAAACGGCGCCACGGTGCTGGACACCACAGTGACGATTCCCGAAGGGACACTGGTTCCGGAGGCAGCAGAATTCCCCGACCTTGAGGCGGGCACCAGCTGCACGGTGACGGAAACCACTACCGGGGAGACCACGGCCGTGGCCGTCACCGTCACCGGCGAAGGAACCGTCACGGTACCGGCGGCGGGCAGCGTCACGGCAGCACTGACCAACACGTACACGTTCAACCCCGGGACGCTGGCAGTGCGGAAGGACATCGCCGGTGCGGGAGCCGGCCGCCAGGGCATGGTTACCCTGCAGGTCACCTGCAGCTCCGGCGCAAGCCGAACCATCACCATTCCGGCCGGCACCACCGAACCCACCACGGAGGAAATCACGGGCCTTCCCGCCGGGACCACCTGCACCGTCACGGAGACAGCAACCGGTGCGACCACAGAGGTCAGCGTCAGTACCGTGATTGATCCGGCCGGCGGAGCAGTGACCATCCCGGCCGGCGGCGCCGTGGAAGTCACCGTCACGGACACGTACACAGTGAATCCGGGGTCGGTGCTGGTGAACAAGGCCATTGCCGGCCCGTCAGCGGGCCAGCAGGGCGAGGTCATCCTTGAGGTGACCTGCACCCTGGAGAGCGCGGTTGTGGCAGAGGGGACCTTCACCGTTACGGCCGGCACTGCAGGAACCGTTCCGGCGGGCACCCTGACCGGCATCCCGGAAGGCGCGAGCTGCGCCGTCACTGAACCCGTCACCGGTGAGAGCACCGAAATAGGCGTGGTGGTGGACCTGCCGGATTCCGTGACCATCGCTGCGGGCGTCACGTCCACGGCCACGGTAACGGACACGTATTCCCAAAACCCGGGCACCTTGATTGTCACGAAGGTGATCATCGGAGAAGCTGCCGGAAACCAGGACGCCGTGGAAGTTGACGTCCTGTGCACCTTGGGCGGTGAAACGGTGTTTGAGGAAACCTCCGAGATCCCAGCCGGGGAGACCGGTGAAATTGGTGCCCAGTTCCTCAATATTCCAGCGGGAGCTACCTGTGCCATTACTGAACCGGTTACCGGGGCCACCGATTTTGTCCAGGTCAGCACCGAGCTTCCGGCTCCGGTCACCATCACCCCCGGCGGCAGGGGTGATGCCACGGTCACCAATACCTATACCTTCACCCCCGGCACGCTGGCGGTCACCAAGGTGATTGCCGGAGACGCTGCAGGAGCGCAGGGTGAGGTGGTGTTGCAGGTGACGTGCGGTCCGGACGGTTCTGTCCTGGACGAAACCGTAACCATCCCCGCCGGAACGGCCGAAACGGTGACTACCAACTTCGAGGACCTGCCTGCCGGCACGGAATGCACGGTCACCGAAACCGAAACCGGTGCCACCGCCACGGTGTCCGTGGACACCGTGATCACTGACCCGGTCACCATCCCGGTTGCAGGCGGTGCGGAGCTGACGGTGACCAACACCTACGGCTTTAATCCCGGCGTGCTGGTGGTCACCAAGGTCATCACCGGAGCGGCCGCCGGCGGACAGGGCGAAATTGTCCTGGAAGTCCGGTGCGGCACGGACGGGTCCGCGTTGGACGAAACCGTGACCATTCCCGCAGGCGCCACGGGGGAGGTGTCCACGGAATTTGCCGGCCTGACGGCCGGCACGGAGTGCACTGTTACCGAGACTGGAACCGGCGCCACGGACACGGTCACGGTGGAGTCGGACCTGCCGGGTCCGGTGACGGTACCGCCCAGCGAGACCGTCACGGCCGTAGTCACCAACACCTACAGTTCCGTAGCTCCCGGGCCCCAGCCGCGGCCGGAGCCGGTCAATCCGGGTCGGCAGGACCTCCCCAGCACCGGATTGGAGATCCCTGCCGGGGCCTACCTGGCACTCGGAACCGGACTGTGCCTGCTCGGCGGACTGGGAATCTACCTCAGCCGGCGGCGGGGCGAGGAGCCCCGGGAACAGTAGGGCTGTTCGCGAAGTTCGAGGGGAGGTCCGGACGCCAGGGCAAGTCCGGACCTTCCTTGTGGAAGTGCGCCTGTCGGTGCGGTCCCCGGACTTCCTAATCCCTTCCTGATCGGGAAGTTATGTAGGTAGTTGGAAGTAAAGTTGAAGTCATGGCCGGATTGATCAAGCGTGAAGACATCGATGAGGTGCGCCTGCGCACCGACATCAAGGCCGTGATTGACGGATACGTGACACTCAAGTCCGCCGGAATCGGCTCCTTCAAGGGGCTGTGCCCCTTCCACGACGAGCGCTCGCCGTCTTTCCACGTCCGCCCCCAGGTCGGCACGTACCACTGCTTCGGCTGCGGGGAGAGCGGCGACGTCATCTCCTTTGTGCAGAAGATGGACCACGGCACCTTCTCGGAAACCGTGGAGAAGCTGGCTGCCAGGCTCGGCTACGAGCTGCACTACGAAGACGGCGGCACCGGCCCGCGCAAGGAAGACGTGGGTAAACGCCAGCGCCTGC
Organism: Arthrobacter sp. Y3224198; assembly: GCF_059090025.1. Lineage (NCBI taxonomy): Bacteria > Bacillati > Actinomycetota > Actinomycetes > Micrococcales > Micrococcaceae > Arthrobacter > Arthrobacter sp. Y3224198. The sequence continues at coordinate 15,373 of NZ_JBNHFG010000023.1, read as the reverse complement.
TGGACGCGCACAAGGTCGCGGCGGAGTTCTTCCGCAGCCAGCTGGGCACGCCCGGTGCCGCAGCCGCACGGAACTTCCTCCAGGAACGCGGCTTCGATCCGGCCGCCGCCGAGCACTTCGGCGTCGGTTACGCCCCGCAGGGCTGGGATTCGCTGCTCAAGCACCTCACGGCCAAGGGCTTCACCCGGCCCGAACTGGCCGAAACGGGTATGTTCTCCACCGGTTCAGACGCATCACGCTTCTACGACAGGTTCCGTGGCCGGCTGATCTGGCCTATCCGCGACCTCACGGGATCGGTCATCGGTTTTGGCGCCCGCAAGCTGTACGAAGACGATCAGGGCCCCAAATACCTGAACACCCCGGAAACCCCGCTGTACAAGAAATCGCAGGTGCTCTACGGCATCGACCTGGCCAAGCGGGACATCGCCAAAACCCGACAGATTGTGGTGGTGGAAGGCTACACCGACGTGATGGCGTGCCACCTGGCCGGCATCACCACCGCCGTCGCCACCTGCGGCACCGCCTTCGGCACCGATCACATCAAGATTGCCCGCCGCCTGCTTTCCGATGACGGCACCGGGGGAGAGGTGATCTTTACGTTCGACGGCGACGCCGCGGGCCAGAAGGCGGCACTGCGCGCCTTCGAGGAGGACCAGCGGTTCACCGCGCAGACCTATGTGGCTGTGGATCCCAACGGCATGGACCCCTGCGATATCCGTCAGCGGCACGGCGACGCAGCCGTGGCCGAGCTGATCCATTCCAGGCGTCCGCTCTTTGAATTTGCCATCCGCTCGACCCTGCGGAAGTTCGACCTCAATACCGTGGAGGGGCGCGTCTCCGCTCTGCGTGCCGCCGCCCCGGTGGTGGCGGACATCCGCGATCCCGCCATGCGGCCGGCCTACGCTCGCGAGCTGGCCGGCTGGCTTGGAACCGACGTCGACGACGTCACCCGCGCGGTCAACGCGGCCGCCAAGCGCCGGGCCGCAGGCCCCGGGACGGACAACGCTTCCCAGCCCCGCGGCGCCCAGGACAGCCAGCAGGGCCGCCAGCAGTACGGACGGCAGGGACAGCAGCAGGGACAGCAGGGGCACCAGGGATCCCAGCAGTACGGCCGCGGCGGCCAGCAGCAGTCCGGCCCGTCACAGCCCTGGCAGGAACCGGTGCCCGAGGCCGCCCCGGCCTTCAGCCGTCCCGATCCGAACGATCCGGCGGCCCGGATGGAGCGCCAGGCGCTCGAAGTTGCCCTGCAGCAGCCGGGGCTGCTTGATGCCGGGCAGTGGGAGCGGTTCAAGGCGGCGCGGTTTACTGTTCCGGCGTACGTAGCCGTCCACAACGCCATCCGTGCCGCGGGCGACGCCGGAACGGTCCCGGCCGCCTGGGTGGAGCGGGTGCGCGAGGAACTGCCCGACGCCTTGCGCGGCTTCGTCAGCGAGCTGGCGGTGACACCCCTGCCTGCCCGGGATGCCGATGCGCTGTTTATGTACTGCCGGGACATCCTGAACCGGCTCTTCGAGCTGCAGGTGACCCATCTGAAGGCCGAAAAGCTGGGACAGCTGCAGCGCCTGGATCCGAACGCTGACCCGGAACTTTTCCACCAGCTCAACCGCGAACTGATGGAACTGGAGATGCAGCGCCGGGCACTGCGGGGAGACCAGTAGCCGGCCGAAATCCGCGGGCACGGCGCCGATTTCGTTTCCGGACGGAATCTCTGTAAAGTAAAACCTGCGCTTTCCCCCGTAGCTCAATTGGCAGAGCATTCGACTGTTAATCGAAGGGTTACTGGTTCGAGTCCAGTCGGGGGAGCAAGAGAGAAGATCCCCGGCCTGTTGTGCAGGCCGGGGATCTTTTTTTATTGCCCGTTTACGTCCCGTTCCGCCCGAGCCGGCCCAGCAGGGAACCCAGGCCTCCGGCCAGTACGTGCGCCTGCGGCAGCGGCAGCCACCAGCAGGTCCAGGACGCCGCTGCGCCACCGGAGTCCGGGTCCGGTTCGCCCGCCTCCCAGCGGGTGCCGATGCTCCCGGGCGGGACTTCCAGCTGGAAGAAATGGCGGGCGGCAATTTCCGGGCGCATGGGCCAGAGGTCGTAGGCCGACTCGCCCAGGTACCTCACCACGGTTCCCCTCAGCCCGGTCTCCTCGTGCAACTCCCGGACGGCTGCGTCCGCGGGGTCCTCGCCGGGCCGTACCGTTCCCGCCGGAACCTGGACCCCCGTGACCTCCAACGGCACACCGTTGTGTGTAAAGACCAGCAAATGGTCCTCCCGGACCACGTAGCAAACCGCTTTCTGCACTGTTCTACGCATGCGCATCAGGGTCTCACAGCGGTGGCCGTCCAGCTGCCGCCCCGCCGTCCGGACGCCGGTTCGTGAGCACCCAAAAGTTCCTGTATAGTTGAGGACGCCGCTTTCCCCCGTAGCTCAATTGGCAGAGCATTCGACTGTTAATCGAAGGGTTACTGGTTCGAGTCCAGTCGGGGGAGCAAACGGACAAAGGGTCTGTGACCGGGAATCCCCCGTCACGGGCCCTTTTTCCTTGCCTGCGTGGTCCGTCCTAGCCCTGACACGGGCGCCGCCGGCCGGAAGCGCACCACGCCGCCGGCGCGGAGTTGCCCGCACCCCGCTCCCTGCGTCTACACTGGCACCAATCACGCGCCCGGCAGGGCTGGTCCGGCATCACCGGATCCCGCCCCCGGTGCGTAAAGGCATCCCATCCTGTTGCCTCTGGCCCGGAAGCCCCACGGCGTCCGGTATCCGCCTTCCCGCATGCCCGTTCATCCTGGGCCGGCCGGGCGGTCCTTTCTGGAACCAACAGCTGGAGCACTGCTATGCCTACCGGAACCGAACACATCACCGCATCCATCAGCACCGAAGAGATCTTCGCCGCCCACCAGGGCGGCAAGCTCTCCGTGGAAACCATCATGCCCTTGGACTCGAAGCGGGCACTGTCCATCGCCTATACGCCCGGTGTGGCACAGGTCAGCAGGGCCATAGCCGCCGAACCGGACCTGGCGGCAACCCACACCTGGGCGTCCCGGCTGGTGGTGGTCGTCAGCGACGGAACCGCTGTGCTGGGTCTGGGGGACATCGGCCCGGCGGCCTCCCTTCCCGTGATGGAAGGGAAATCCGCACTGTTCCGCACCTTCGGCGGGCTGAACTCCATCCCGCTGGTGCTGGACACCACCAATGTGGACGAAATCATCGAAACCCTGGTCCGGCTGCGTCCCAGCTACGGCGCCGTGAACCTGGAGGATATTTCCGCACCGCGCTGTTTTGAACTGGAGCAGCGCCTGATCGAGGCCCTGGACTGCCCGGTGATGCATGATGACCAGCACGGCACCGCCATCGTGGTGCTTGCTGCCCTGCGCAATGCCGCGAAGGTCACCGGCCGTGAACTGCCCGGCCTGCGGGTGGTGGTTTCCGGCGCCGGGGCCGCAGGCGTCGCGTGCGCCAACATCCTGCTCGACGCCGGCATTACGGATGTGGTGGTGCTGGATTCCAAGGGCGTGGTCGGCCCGGGCCGCACGGACCTGACCAGCATCAAAGCCGACCTCGCCGCCCGTACCAACCCCCGGGGGATCGACGGCGGAGCACGCGAAGCGTTGCAGGAGGCCGATGTCTTTATCGGGGTGTCCTCCGGCACTATCGGGGAAGACATCTTGGCCGGCATGGCGCCTGACGCCATCATCTTCGCCCTGTCCAACCCGGACCCGGAGGTGCACCCGGACGTTGCGCGCCGGCACGCCGCCGTCGTCGCCACCGGCCGCAGTGACTTCCCCAACCAGATCAACAACGTCCTGGCCTTCCCCGGAGTGTTCCGTGGGGCACTGGACAGCGGCGCACGGCGCATCACCGCAGGCATGAAGGTGGCGGCGGCCACCGCCATCGCTGACCTGGTAGGGGAGGACCTCCGGGCGGACCACATTGTGCCCAGCCCGCTGGACCCGCGCGTTGCTCCCGCGGTAGCCGCCGCCGTCGCCGCAGCGGCCCCGGCCTAGGAGCCCGCATTTTTCCATCCCCGCCCTTCCGGCCCCGCAGCTGCCCATCCTGCGGGGCCGGAAGCTGTTAAAGGAACCGTCACGGCACCTGCGCCCCACCGTCGGCGCTGTGATGTGGCCGACATCCGATGCCGCTTCCCTTGACGGGAACGGTGCATGCGCTTTTGCCCCGGTTCTGCGCCTTGGCGGAAAAACAGACCGTCTCCGCGGGCTTGGAGCTGCAAAAAGACGGTCCCGTTCCGCGCTCATCTGTCCCCGGTTGGCCGTTGCGGCTACCCTGCCCGGACAAGCACTCCTAGGGTTATGCGTAGGCTTAAGTGTTTTGACAGCAGACTTACGTATTCCGTGAGACAAGAGAAATCGAGGAACGGTCGATGGGCGCGACTCAGCCAGGACCTAATACGGGCGGATCCGAACGGATAGCCCACCCCGGAAAGGTGATCGGCGTCACCGTCGCTGCTGCCGTGGGTGGTCTGCTCTTCGGGTTCGACACCGCCGTCATCAACGGCGCTGTGGACGCCATTGGCGAAGAATTCACACTGAGCCCGGGCATTCTGGGCTTCACGGTGGCCATCACGCTGCTGGGCTGCGCCGTGGGCGCCTGGTTCGCCGGACAGCTTGCCGACCGGCTGGGCCGGAAATCCGTCATGGTGGGTGCCGCCGTGTTGTTTGCCGCCAACTCCGTTGGGTCGGCCTACGCCTTCTCCGAGTGGGACCTGATGCTCTGGCGCCTGATCGGCGGCCTGGCCATCGGCACCGCGTCCGTGATTGCCCCCGGCTACATTGCCGAGGTGGCTCCGGCCAAGTGGCGCGGTGCGCTGGGCTCCGTGCAGCAGCTTGCCATCACCATCGGTATCTTCGCCGCGCTGCTCTCGGACGCGTTCCTGGCGAACACGGCCGGCACGGCCCTGGGCGAGCTCTGGTGGGGCCTCGCCGCCTGGCGGTGGATGCTCCTGGTGGGCGTCATCCCGGCCATTGTTTACGGCGTGCTTGCCCTGACCATTCCGGAGTCCCCGCAGTTCCTGGTCCGCCGCAACCGCGACGCGGAAGCCGCAAAGGTACTCAGCTCGATTTCCGGTGTGACCGATACCGACCGCAAGATTTCCGATATCCGGGAAAGCTTCAAGAGCCCGAAGCCGACCTTCCGGGACCTCCGCGGCCCCCGGTTCGGCCTGCAGCCCATCCTGTGGGTGGGCATGGCCATTGCCGCTTTCCAGCAGTTGGTGGGCATCAACGCGATCTTCTACTACTCCACCACTCTGTGGAAGTCGGTGGGCTTCAGCGAAAGCGATTCGTTTACGACGTCGGTGATCACCTCGGTGGTCAACGTGGTCATGACCTTGGTGGCCATCGCCTTCGTGGACCGCATCGGCCGACGCAAGCTGCTGATGATCGGCTCCGCCGGCATGTTCGTTGGCCTGCTGATGGCAACGGTTTCCTTCTTCCAGGCCGAGGACGTTGCCGGCGAGATTTCCCTGCCCGGCATCTGGGGCCCGGTTGCCCTGGTGGGCGCCAACCTGTTTGTGGTCTTCTTCGCCGCCACCTGGGGTCCGGTCATGTGGGTCACCCTGGGCGAAGTGTTCCCGAACAACATCCGCTCCCTGGCCCTTGGCCTGGGTGCGATGGTCAACTGGATCTTCAACTTCATTGTCACCCTGGCTTTCCCGTGGGTCAGCGACAACTTCGGCGTGTGGATCATGTACGCCATCTTCACCGCGTTCGCGGTGCTCTCGTTCTGGTTCGTGAAGACCAAGCTGCCCGAGCTCTCCGGCCGCGAGCTGGAAGACCGCGAGGGACTGGAAACCACCTGACCGGCACCTGATCCGGATGTGCAAGGTGATAACTATGAGGGGAATGGTAATTTGGGGTTATGGCTACGGTGACTACTGAACAGGAGGCTGGGCGCATGGACCGCTCTGCTAGCACTCGGACACGGCGAACGGCGGGAAGCTCTTCGCTGGTGGGGCTGGCGAAGGTCATGGCCCGGCTGACTCCGCGCCAGTTGAATGACGAGTTCGCCCTCGCCACGGCCGAAATGAAGCAGAAGGGCATCAAGGCCGGCATTGCTGCCGCCTTTATGGTTGTTGCCCTGCTCTTCGTCGCCGCCCTGGCCATCGCGCTGATCGTTGCGGCCATCATGGCGCTGTCGCTGGTAATGCCGGCCTGGCTGGCTGCCCTGCTGGTGGCTGCCCTCTTCCTGGTGATTGCGGCAATCGCAGGTCTCGTCGGCTTCTCCCGGTTCAAGAAGACGCTGCCGCTGCTCCCGGAGGAAGCCATCCGCGGACTGCGCTACGACGTCGGCGTGCTGAAGGAAGGCCGCCGCTTCGATCCGGCAACGCTGGACAAGCCCAAGGAACCGAAGGAAAAGAAGGACAAGAAGGCGGAGAAGGACAGCAAGCCCGAAGGCCCCAAGCAGCCCGGCCCCGAGGAACTGCGCACCCGCGCCCGCCAGCGCCGCGAACACATGGCCGCCGTCCGGGACGGCCTGGGCGAGAAGGTCGATGTCAAGGCCCGCATCCAGGAACTGAAATCCCGCCGCGCAGCCGCCTCCCGCGGTACCGGCAGCTCCTCCGCCGGTTCCCCTGCAGAGGACGTGCTGGCCATCATCAAGGACCGCTGGCAGCCCCTGGCGGTCCTGGGTGCCTCGCTGCTGGCGCTGCTCATCATGTCCCGCCGGCTCGCACAAAAGTAAGCTGTACTCGTTTACATCTTTGACGAGGGGAACGGACCGTGATCAGACTCATCGGTGCCGGAGCACGTCCCGATACGGAATTAACCGTGACGGACAGGTTCTGGACCGTACCGAATCTGGTCACGGTCCTTCGCTTTCTCGGCATCCCGCTGTTCGTCTGCCTGGTGGCGCAGGACCGCTACGGAAGCGCCTTCATCACGCTGGTGGCGGTGGGATGCACGGACTGGATTGACGGCTACCTCGCCCGGCGGCTGAACCAGGTCTCCCGCACCGGCCAGTGGCTGGACCCGGTGGCCGACCGGCTGGCGCTGATCATCGTGGCAACCACATTCGTGGTGGACGGCATCGCCCCGGCCTGGCTCATCCTCAGCATTGCCATCCCCGATGCCGTCCTGATTCTCAACTCCCTGCTGCTCTTTCGCGGCAGCCCGGACCTTCCCGTCAGCACGCTCGGCAAGGTCCGGACCGCCCTGCTGCTCCTGGGCGCCCCGCTGCTGCTGCTGGATCATGTGCAGGGGTACGACTTCGACTGGCTGGCTGCCGCCGGAACGGCGGTACTGGCCCTGGGCTGCATCGGCCACGTCGCCGCGGCAGCCGGGTACCTGGCGGCCGCGTGGAACAAACACGCCCTCCAGCGCAACGGCGAAGTTCCTGCCGGGACCGGAACCGGCCATGCTCCCTAAGCCAATTGCACCCAACGGTGCAGGCCCGGCGGCGGGACTGCGCCGATGGTAGGAATCGCCGTCGCCTGCGCCCTGGCCAGTGCCTTTTTCCTGGCCTTCGGCGCCCAGCGTCAGGGCAGCGCAGTGAGCGCAGACACCGGCGGACTGGGCCTGAACTCCTCACAGCTGACCCGCCTGCTCCGCAATCCGCGGTGGCTGTTCGGCCTCCTGCTGCTCGGCACGGGCATGGCGCTCAACATTGCAGCCCTGTCGATGGCTCCGCTGACGGTGGTCCAACCCATCGGCTCCATTGCCCTGGTGATCACTACGGTGGTGAACTCCCGCGACCAGGGCCTGCGGCTGAACCGCATCACCGTGGCAGCCATTTCCGCCTGCGTTGCCGGCAGCATGCTTTTCGTTTCCCTGGCCATTGTCGTCACCCGTTCCGAACAGTCCGTGGAACCCGCCCAGGAGGTGACGATTGTCCTCATCCTCGCCGTCGTGGTGGCCTTCTTCGGCACGCTGAACATTCTCTTCGGCAAACGGCTGAAGGCCATTGCCCATATCCTCGGCGCCGGAATCCTGTTCGGCTTCGTGGCGGTCCTGACCAAGGTCATTGCCGGAGACCTGCTCAACCCCAACGGCCGTTTCCTGCTGAACGTGCCCTGGTACACCATCGTGGCCATCGCGGCCGCCGGAGCGCTGGGATCCTGGTTTGTGCAGAACGCCTATTCCAGCGGTCCTCCCGACCTGGTCATTGCGGGACTGACGGTCATTGATCCCATGGTCGGGATTGCCATCGGCATCGGCGTGCTGCACGAATTGCGCCCGGATGTGCCCGCGGTGGCTGCCGTGGCCATGTCCGTGGCCGCCCTGATTGCTATTGTTGGGGTGGTCGCCCTCTCGAGGTACCACCCTGATGTCATCCAGCGTCGGAACGAAGAACGCAGGCGGCAGAAGCCGTCCTCCAAGACCCCGAAAGCAGGACCACACACGTGACCGATTCACCGGTAGACAAACCGCTGACGATCCTCATTGCCTGTGACACCTACCCTCCGCACCTGAACGGGGCCGCGCAGTTCGGCTACCGGCTGGCCCGGGGCATGCACGGCCGCGGGCACAACGTCCACGTCCTGGCACCCAACGACGTCGACGGCGGCAGCCGCACCGACCTCGACGGCGAGTGGCCCGTCCACCGTCTCCGCTCGCACGGTGTGCCCACCCACGAGTACTGGCGGATCTGCCTGCCGTGGGAGATCAAGAAGGAAATTTCCCTGCTCTTCGACCGGGTGCAGCCCGACGTCGTCCACATCCAGTGCCACTACATGGTGGGGGAGTACACCCTGTACCAGGCCCGGAAGCGCGGCATCCGGGTGATTGCGACCAACCACTTCATGCCGGAAAACCTGGACCCGTTCCTGCCGTTCCCGAAATGGGTCAAGCGCATTGTCGCGAAGAACTCCTGGAAGGACATGGGCAAGGTGATGGGGCAGGCCGCCGTCGTCACCACGCCCACGCCGCTGGCTGCCGAGGCCATGCGGCGCCATGCCTTCCTGGATGAGGTGATGCCGCTGTCCAACGGTATTGATGCCTCCGTCTACGAATTGCATCCGGGCGAGGAAATCGCCCCGCATCCCGGCCCCACCGTGCTCTTTGTCGGGCGGCTGGCCGAAGAGAAGCATGTGGACGTCCTGATCGACGCCGTCGCCAAGACCCCGCCGGAGTTGGGCGTGCGTGCCGAAATTGTGGGCGGCGGAGAAGTGAAGCCGGCCCTGCAGGCACAGGCCCAGCGTCTTGGGCTGGGGGACCGGGTGGTGTTCCGCGGACTCGTCTCCGACGAGGAACTGCGCGAGGCCTACCTCAAGGCGGACCTGTTCTGCATGCCCGGCACGGCAGAGCTGCAGTCCCTGGTGACGCTGGAGGCCATGTCCGCGTCCAAACCGGTCCTCCTCGCCGACGCGATGGCCCTGCCGCACCTGGTGGACAAGGGACGCAACGGCTACCTGTTCACCCCCGGTGACAGTGACGAGCTGGCCGGCCGCATTACCGAAATCCTGGAACTGTCCAACGAGGACCGGCGGAAGATGGGCGAGGCCAGCCGGGAAATGGTGGACCGGCACAGCCTGGACGCCACACTCGCAACGTTCGAAGTGCTGTACCGCGGCGTCGAAACCTCAGGCGCCCCCGCCTGAGGCTGCAGGTGCAATTGGTTCTGCGGCGCAGGGACACACTAGGATGGCATCGTTGCCCCGCGGGCAGCACGGGGCTGTAGCTCAGCTGGTCAGAGCAGCGGACTCATAATCCGTGGGTCGTGGGTTCAAGCCCCACCAGCCCTACCGATGCACTGCGCATGCCGTCCTGATGCGCATGATCAGCACCCCGGTCCTCGGACCGGGGTGTTTTCTTTTCCCCGGACGTTGTGATCGTTGTTACTGGTGGGTAACATAGGCTCTGCCTGCGCCCGAAGGGTGCCGGTGATCACCGATGATCAGCAGCGAAGGATATTTCCATGGCAACTATCGACGTCGACAACCTTCCGTACGCGGACGGCGACTTCTACTCATTCGAGGACCTGCTTACCGACAAGGAGCGCGACCGCCTGCACGAGATCCGTGCCTGGCTCGCCGCTGAGGTCAAGCCGCACGCCGCTGACTGGTGGAACGCCGGTGAGTTCCCGCACCACATGATCCCGAAGATCGCAGAACTGGACGTCATGAGCCCGGTCTACCGCCAGGGCTACTCCAACCTTTTCGCCGGACTCTGCCACGCCGAGGTCACCCGCGCCGACACGTCCTTCGCCACCTTCCTGGGTGTCCATGACGGCCTCTTCACCGGTTCCATCGAGGCACTGGCCTCGGAAGAGCAGAAGGCTGCCTGGCTGCCGGACATCTACGCCATGAAGAAGATCGGCGCCTTCGGACTGACCGAACCCCTCGGCGGCTCCGACGTCGCCGGCGGCACCCGCACCACCGCACGCCGCGACGGAGACAACTGGATCCTGAACGGTGAAAAGCGCTGGATCGGCAACGCCACGTTCTCCGACTGGGTAGTAATTTACGCCCGCGACGTCGAGGACAACCAGGTCAAGGGCTTCATGGTGGACACCAAGACCCCCGGGTACAGCGCCACGAAGATTGAAAACAAGATTGCCCTGCGCACCGTCCAGAACGCCGACATTGTGCTGGACAACGTGGTGATCAGCGACGACTTCCACCTCAAGGGGGCCAACAGCTTCCGCGACACCAACAAGGTTCTGAAGGTGACCCGCCTGGCGGTTGCCTGGCAGGCCGTGGGCCAGCAGATGGCGGCCTTCGACATTGCCCGCAAGTACGCCGTGGAGCGCAAGCAGTTCGGCAAGCCGCTGGCATCCTTCCAGCTGGTGCAGGAACAGCTGGTGCAGATCCTGGGCAACACCGTCAGCTCGCTGGGCATGATGGTCCGCTTGGCACAGCTGGAGGACCTGGGGCAGGCCAAGGATGAGCAGTCGGCACTGGCGAAGGCGTTCACTACCGCACGCATGCGTGAATCCGTGGCCCTGGGCCGCAGCATCCTGGGTGGCAACGGCATTGTCACCGACTACGGCATGGCCAAGGTCTTCGCGGACGCCGAAGCGATCTACTCGTATGAAGGCACCTACGAGATCAACACTCTGGTTACCGGTCGGGCAATCACCGGCGTGGCTGCGTTCGTCTAAAATCGCAGCTCCGGTCTCCGGAACCAGCAAATTACCCCGGCCGGGTCCTGGAAAGGGCCCGGCCGGGACGTTTAAGGCCGGAACCGGCAAAAGCACCGAAGGGCGCCGGTCCGTCGCGTAGTTGAGCGGATTGACGTATTCTCCGTCCAGCCGGACGCCCCAGTGCAGGCACTGGCCGGCGCAATGCGCCGTGCCGGCGGATGCGCTTCCGTCACCTGGCCCCGCAACTCTTCCCACGGGGAAGCCGCGGGTAACCGTGCTGCCGGTCGGTACCAGCGCTTCCACCGATTCGAAGCTGCTTTTCAGGCCGCCGCCGTGATCAATGGTGAGTACCGGGCGGTTGACCACGCGTCCGGCAAACACCACCCGCCCGCCGGCCGGAGCCAGGACCGGCATCCCTTCCCGGGCAGCGAGGTCCAGTCCCCGGTGGCCGGCCAGCCAGCGCTGCGCGGGCGGATCAAAGCCCCTCAGGCGCTCCGGCTCGGGGTCCAGCGGCCAGCCCCATGGCGGTATGTACCGGACGGCCCCGGGTGACGCGCTGCGGGAGGAACCGGGGGAGGAGTCGGACACCGCGCCCGGCACTGCGCCGGACACCACACCCGATGACGCTCCGGCTGAACGGTCCGCCGGGAAGAGCGGATCCGCTGCCTGCAAGGACGGCAGCGCCGCGGCCAGTAGCAGGGTGGCCAGCAGACAGATCAACGGAGTGCGCATCCTCCGAGTGTCGACACATCATTCGTCAACGGTTCCGGGACATCACCGCGCCGGGGAGTTCCGGGACGCCGGATCAGGATGTGGAGGAGGGGCGCTGCAGCGGCCGCCGGCAGGGACGGCAGCGCTCCGGGGCTGTAGTACACTTTATGGAGCAGCTTGCTGTGCCATGGGACCTGCCCGGACGTTTTTCATCCGTCGCGGGTCCGGCGCCTAGGCCTCGGGCCGGATAAGTCTTCGGACTGCACCAGCCCGTTCCCCATCCGCCGGCATAGGAATCTGACTACGCGTATCCCAATTATCCCCGCTTAGGGGGTGCCTCTCCAACGGTCCGGCAACGCCGGCAGGGGAAGCGCGCCGGAGTCCGCAAGGATAACGGCTGATGGATACCAGGAGCTCCGCCCGACCGGGCGTAAAGCTAAAACCGTCAATTGGCAGTAGGACCAGTGCGCCGTGCGTACGGCTGCTGCCGGAAGGAGTGACGACATGCCCGTCGTTACCATGCGCCAGCTGCTCGACAGCGGCGTCCACTTTGGTCACCAGACCCGCCGTTGGAACCCGAAGATGAAGCGCTTCATCTTCACCGAGCGCAACGGCATCTACATCATTGACCTGCAGCAGTCGCTGTCCTACATCGACCGCGCCTACGAGTTCGTCAAGGCCACCGTTGCCCACGGCGGAACCGTCCTCTTCGTTGGTACCAAGAAGCAGGCCCAGGAAGCCATCGCCGAGCAGGCCACCCGTGTTGGCCAGCCCTACGTGAACCAGCGCTGGCTCGGTGGCATGCTCACCAACTTCCAGACCGTTGCCAAGCGTATCCAGCGCATGAAGGAACTCGAAGAGATCAACTTCGAGGACGTCGCTTCCTCCGGCCACACCAAGAAGGAGCTCCTGCTCCTCAAGCGTGAGCTGACCAAGCTGCAGAACAACCTCGGCGGCATCCGCAACCTGACCAAGGCTCCGTCCGTGCTCTGGGTTGTCGACACCCCCAAGGAACACCTCGCCATTGACGAGGCCAAGAAGCTGAACATCCCGGTTGTCGCCATCCTGGACAGCAACTGCGATCCGGACGACGTCGACTTCCCGATCCCGGGCAACGATGACGCCATCCGCTCCGTCAACCTGCTGACCCGCGTTATCGCTGACGCCGTTGCCGAGGGCCTCATCGCCCGCAACAACAAGGCTGCCGGCAACACGGAAACCCAGGCTGAGCCGCTGGCCGAGTGGGAGCGCGAACTCCTCGAAGGTGCTGCACAGACGCCGGCCGCTGATGCCGCCGCCGAAGCTCCCGCCGCCGAAGCAACCGGCGTCGACGCCGTTGTGGACGCTCCGGCCGCCGAAGTAACCGAGAAGTAAATAACGAATTTCCTTAGTCCGGGCGGGCCGACCGCCCGGACCAGGTACCTGTTGGTGCGGCTGGCCGGTTAACCGGCCAGCCGCACTGGCGGAACCGCACCAATACTTATTACGGGAGGACTGGAGTTCAAATGGCGAACTACACCGCTGCTGACATCAAGGCACTGCGTGAGCGCACCGGCGCCGGCATGATGGATGTAAAGAAAGCTCTGGACGAGGCCAACGGCGATGCCGACAAGGCCATGGAGCTCATCCGCATCAAGGGCCTGAAGGGCGCTACCAAGCGCGAAGGCCGTTCCACCGCCGAGGGCCTGGTTGCTGCCAAGGTTATCGACGGCACCGTTGGTGTCATGGTCGAGCTCAACTGCGAGACCGACTTTGTTGCCAAGTCCGCCAAGTTCATCGAGCTGGCTGACAAGGTCCTGGCCGCTGCTGTCGAGTCCGCTGCAGCCGACGCCGAAACCCTGCTCGCCTACAACGTTGACGGCAAGCCGCTGTCCGAGGTTGTTGTCGAAGAAGGCGCCATCCTGGGCGAGAAGGTTGTTGTCCGCCGCGTTGCCCGCATCGAGGGCAAGACCGTTGACGCCTACCTGCACAAGACCTCCAAGGATCTGCCGGCACAGGTTGGCGTGCTGTTCGCTGTTGACGGCGAAGGTGCAGAAGCTGCCACGGCCGCCCACGACGTCGCCGTGCACACCGCTGCATACGCTCCGACCTACCTGACCCGGGACGAAGTTCCGGCCGAGACGGTCGAGAACGAGCGCCGCATCGCCGACGAGACGGCACGCGCCGAGGGCAAGCCCGAAGCTGCACTGACCAAGATCGTCGAAGGCCGCCTGACCGGTTTCTTCAAGGAAATCGTCCTGCTGGACCAGCCGTTCGCCAAGGACGCCAAGAAGACCGTGGGTAAGGTTCTCGAAGAAGCCGGTGTTGCACCGGTCGGCTTCGCCCGCTTCCGCGTAGGCGCCTAATAACTCAGGCCGCAACGGTTTCGACGAATACGTCATCATGACAGAGGGGGTGGTCACCATGGGTGACCACCCCTTTTGCCTGTCCAAACCAGCTAACTAATCTTTAAGCAGCACCAGCACCTATGCCCGGGAGGCACAATGGCCCACGTACTCAAAGAAACCGAATCCCCGCGACGCCGCGTCCTGCTCAAGCTCTCAGGTGAGGTGTTCGGCGGCGGCAAGCTCGGCGTGGACCCCGACACGGTGCGTGCAGTAGCCAAGCAGATCGCAGCGACCGTCGGTGAGGTGGAGGTGGCCATCGTCGTCGGCGGCGGGAACTTCTTCCGCGGCGCCGAGCTGTCCACCAGTGGCATGGACCGATCCCGGGCGGATTACATGGGCATGCTGGGCACCGTGATGAACTGCCTGGCCCTGCAGGACTTCCTGGAACAGGCCGGCGTCGAAACCCGCGTCCAGAGCGCCATCACCATGGGTCAGGTAGCCGAGGCGTACATCCCGCGGCGCGCCATCCGCCACCTGGAAAAGGGCCGCGTGGTCATTTTCGGTGCCGGTGCCGGCCTGCCCTACTTCTCCACGGACACGGTTGCCGCCCAGCGGGCCCTGGAAGTGCACGCAGACGAAGTCCTGATGGCCAAGAGCGGCGTGGACGGCGTCTACACCGCCGATCCCAACAAGGACGCCACAGCAACGCGCCTCGAGACCCTGACTTACGACGACGCCCTGCGCCAGGACATCCGCGTCATGGACCAGACGGCCATGACCATGTGCAAGGACAACGACCTCGACATGGTGGTCTTCGGCATGGAGGGTGAAGGCAACGTCACCCGCGCCATCCGCGGCGAGAAGATCGGCACGGTAGTTTCCAACTAGCGGCCGGGGGACGACGGCGGTCCCTGCGGGATCTGGAACGGCAATGAAATCCTCCCGGGTGTGCAGATAACGGGCCTCTCCGTCAGCTATAGGCCCGTTATCTGCACACTCGCTGATTCACCCGCACTCTTGCGCCAAGGTTTCCAACTAAGCCGCTGCGGCGGGTCCCTGCGGGACCTGGAACGGCGGCAACGAAACCCCCTCGGCCGCGGGCGGCCTCCGGGGTTTAAAGCCGCCTTCCTCCAGGTCCGTCCGGGTGCGCCTGCCGACGGGCTCGCTGCGCTCGGTGCAGGGAACCCGCACCCTTGCGCCAAGGTTTCCCCTACACCTCGCTGCGCTCGGTGCAGGGAACCCGCACCCTTGCGCCAAGGTTTCCCCTACACCTCGCTGCGCTCGGTGCAGGGAACCCGCACCCTTGCGCCAAG
>NZ_JBNHFG010000022.1:0-48160 GCF_059090025.1 Arthrobacter sp. Y3224198 | reverse complement strand
GCCGCAGGTCCCAGGGCCGCGCGCTCCATCCTGGCCGCCGGCCGGAATCCCCGGCCGGTCAGGTTCCGGGCAAAGGACCGGCGCGCCGGTTCCAGCATCAGGTCGCCGGCGTCGCTGAGGCCGCCGCCGATCACGAACATCCCCGGGTCGAGCGCAGCGGCAAGGTTGGCCAGTCCCAGGCCAAGCCACTGCCCCACCTCGTCCAGCAGTTCAATGGACGCCGGGTCCCCCTCCAGCGCCAGCCGGGTCACCACGGCACCGGTGACGGCATCCGCCCGTCCGTCCACCGCCCGGAGGATTTCCTGGGCCACCGGAGAGTTGGCGGCAGCCAGTTCACGCGCTTCCCGGCCAAGCGCATTGCCGGAGGCATACTGTTCCCAGCAGCCGCGGTTGCCGCATTCGCAGCGGTGACCGCCGGGCATGATGATCTGGTGTCCGAATTCGCCGGCCACACCGAAGCGCCCGCGCTCCAGGCGCCCGTCCATGACCATGGCGCCGCCGATCCCGGTACCCAGGGTCACACAGACCATCCTGCTTTCCCCCGCACCGGCGCCGAACCGGTATTCCGCCCACGCGGCGCCGTCGGCGTCGTTGACCAGGAAGACCCGGCGGCGCAGCAGCCGCTCGAGGTTCTCCCGCAGGGGCTCGTTGCGCCAGGCCAGGTGCGGGCTGAACAGTACGGTGCTCCCGGCCAGATCCATCCATCCGGCGGCACCTATGCCGACGGACCAGACATGGTGGTCTGCGGAGAGTTCCTGCACCAAATCGACGATGACCGCCTCGACCTCGCGGGGGTCGTGCCCCGGGGTGAGCCGGCGTGCCTGCTTCAGGACCCGCCCGTCGCCGTCCACCAGTCCCCCGGCGACCTTCGTGCCGCCGATGTCGATGCCGATGGCCAGGCCGCGCCGCCGCATCCGGTTGGGAAGGCGCATGGGCCGGCGGGTCCGGAAAGGTTCGGCCGCGGCGAACCGGCGCTGGGCCTGGGAGGCGGGACGGGGAACAGGTGCTGGGGTATCGGAACGCATCAGAAACCTATTCTAGGGAAACTGCAAGGGGGGTTGCACAAACGTTATCTATCCGCAAGGTTACCGGCGGGTACAGAAGTGTGATCTACGTTATAGGCTGACAGAGCCTACGGGCCTACCGGATATCAAAGGAGCTATCGTGCGAGAATTCAGCGTTCCCGTCCTAGCGGAATTTCCGCCGCAGACAAACATCACCAACATGCTGCTTGAGCAGGCTGCCAAACCGAGCAACCCGGCGCTCTTTGCGGTCCGGGACAGCCAGGGTGAGTGGCAGCGGATCACCGCCACCGAGTTCACCAAGGACGTCCGCACGCTGGCCAAGGGCTTTATGGCCGCGGGAGTAAAGGCCGGAGACCGCGTGGGCATCATGTCCCGGACGCGGTACGAATGGACACTGGTTGACTTCGCGCTGTGGTTCGCCGGTGCCGTTTCGGTTCCGGTCTACGAGACGTCCTCCCCCTCCCAGGTCGCCTGGATCCTCAGCGATTCCGGTGCCGTGGGCATTGTGGTGGAGGCCGCCCGGCACGAGAACATTGTCCGGCAGGCGGCGGCTGATGAGGATCTCTCCGCCGTGGCCAATGTGTGGCAGATCGACGGCGGCGGACTTGATGCGCTGCGCAGCGGCGGAGCATCCGTCAGTGACGAAGATCTCGAGGCGCGCCGGGCCACGGCGACCATGGACGACCTCGCCACCATCATTTACACCTCCGGCACCACGGGGAAGCCGAAGGGCTGCGAACTGACGCACGCCAACTTCGTGAACCTGTCCAAGAACTCGGAGCTGGCTGAGCCGGAAGTGGCCCGCGAGGGATCCCAGACCATCATGTTCCTGCCGCTGGCCCACGTGCTTGCCCGGTTCATTTCGGTGCTCAGCGTGGCCACCGGCGCCACCGTTGCGCACACCCCGGATGTGAAGAACCTTCTTCCCGACCTGCAGAGCTTCAAACCCACCTTCATCCTGGTGGTCCCCCGCGTGCTGGAGAAGGTCTTCAACGCCTCCATGCTGAAGGCGGAAGACGGCGGCAAGGGCAAGATCTTCCACGCCGGCGTGGCCACCGCCGTCGCATGGTCCCGTGCCAAGCAGGACGGCAAGGTGTCGCTGGGCCTGAAGCTGAAGCATGCCCTGTTTGACCGGCTGCTGTACGGCAAGATCCGCGAGGCCATGGGCGGGCGCGTGCAGTACGCGGTCTCCGGCGGCGCTCCGCTGGGCGAACGGCTCGGCCACTTCTTCCACGGCATCGGCCTGCTGGTGCTCGAAGGCTACGGCCTGACGGAAACCACCGCCCCGTTGACCACCAACACCCCGCAGCTGGTCAAGCTCGGCACCGTGGGTGCCCCGCTGCCGGGCAACAGCGTCAAGATCGCCGACGACGGCGAGATCCTCGCCAAGGGCATCAGCGTTATGAAGGGCTACTACAAGCGCCCGGAACTGATGGCGGAAACCTTCACGGATGGCTGGTTCCACACCGGCGACATCGGTGAGCTGGATGCAGACGGCTTCCTGAAGATCACCGGCCGCAAGAAGGAAATCATTGTCACCGCCGGCGGCAAGAACGTGGTTCCCTCGCAGCTGGAAGACTCGATCCGCGCGGATGCGATTGTGTCCCAGTGCGTGGTGGTCGGCGACGCCAAACCCTTCATTTCCGCGCTCATCACCGTGGACGAGGAAGCGCTGCCGGGCTGGCTGGAACGGCACAAGCTGCCGGCCGGCATGACGGTAACGGAGGTGGCCAAGACCCACGAGCTGCAGTCCGAGCTCCAGGCAGTGGTTGACCGGGCCAACAAGAAGGTCTCCCAGGCCGAGGCCATCAAGGTGTTCCGCGTAGTGCCCACGGACTTCACCGAGTCCAGCGGCCATCTGACCCCGTCACTGAAGATCAAGCGCGCCCAGGTGCTGCGCGACTTCTCCGACGTCATCGACGATATCTACAGCGGGCAGCGCGTCTGATCCCCGCGGCCCGGACGCCGGGCGGGAACCCCTGGACTACAGGCGGTTCCTGCCCGGCTTTTCCTTTGTCTGCAGGGAGAGCAGCGCGTTCTCGACCACTTCCGTCAGGGCCGGATGGATCCAGTACTGTCCCCGGGCCATGGTGGCTGCGTCCAGGCCGAACTCCATGGCCTGGACCAGCGGCTGGATCAGCATGGACGCTTCATGGCCCATGATGTGGGCGCCGAGCAGCCGCCCGGTGTCCTTCTCGGCCAGGAGCTTGACGAAACCGGTGGAATCCTCCATGGCCCAGCCGTACGCCGTCGAACCGTATTCCTGCACGGCAAGGGCGAGTTCCACCCCGCGTGCTGCGGTATCGGCACATGCCTGCTCTTCGGTCATCCCCACGCTGGCAATCTGCGGGCTGCTGAAGACCGCCGCCGGCACGAGCGCATGGTCCATGGCACGCAGGTCCCCGGCGTGCACCAGGTTGTGGGCCACCACCCGGGCCTCGTGGTTGGCCACGTGCTTGAGCTGGTAGGGGCTGCTGACATCTCCCAGGGCCCAGACACCGGGGACGGGTTCGCCGCCTGACAGCACGCGGCCGTACTCGTCCACGGCCAGCCGTCCGTCCTGCCGGACGTCAAAGCCTGCTGCGTCCACGCCGAGCCGGTCCGTGTTGGGGGTGCGTCCGGTGGCGGCAAGGACCAGGTCAACGTCGAGTTCCCGGGTACCGGACGGCCCGCTGAGCACCGCGTGCACGGAGCCGTCCGCGTTTTCCTTCAGCGAGTCCACTGTGGTGTTCAGCTGCAGGTCCCACTGCTTGGCCGCCTCGGCGGTGAACCGTTCGGACACGGTCGCGTCCAGGGAGCGCAGCAGCGCGTCCGAGCGGACGGCCATGGTGACCGTGGAACCAAAGGCCGAGAAAACGAACCCGAACTCGGCCGCTATGTAGCCTCCGCCGATGATCAGTATCCGGGACGGGAGATCGTCTACGCGCATGACCGTGTCCGAGGTATGCACCTGCGGCAGGTCCATCCCCGGGACGTCCGGCAGCACGGGCCGGGATCCGGCGGCCACTACTATCTTGTCGGCCGTGATCTTCTCCCCCGACGCTGTGACCAAGGCGTGCGGCGACGTGAACCGGACGTTTTCGCTGTAGAGCGTTACGTTCTCCAGCTCCTCGTCGCGGTAGCGGCGCCCGCCCTCGGAGATGGCATCGATGCGGGTGAAGATCCGGTCCCGGATATCGCGCCAGCGCACACCGGTTACCGAAGCATCCACGCCCAGCCGCGCGCCGTCGGCGGCTGCGGCGGCAAGCTGGGCGGGATATACGAACATCTTGGTGGGAATGCAGCCGACGTTCAGGCACGTTCCACCGAACGTTCCGCCGTCGATCACGGCCACCCGCTTGTCATCCCAATCCGGGGTGATCAGCGAGTTGCCGGAGCCTGAACCGATGATGGCGAGATCGTAGTGGGTCACATTGTCCAGTCTATGCAGTCCCGGCCCGCCGGTTCATTCCCGGATGCCCCTACTTCGGTGTGATCACCAGCAACAGGTCTCCACCCTGGACCTGCTCCACGGCGGAAATGGCCACCCGCTCCACGGTCCCGGCCACCGGCGCCGTGATGGAGGCTTCCATCTTCATGGCTTCGATGGTCGCGACGGTTTCCCCGGCCGCGACCTCTGCACCCTGCTTGGCGGTGACGGTGACCGCCCCGGCAAACGGGGCGGCAACCTGGCCCGGTTCGGCCGGATCAGCCCGCTCAGCCGTTTTGGTGGAGCTTTCGATGCTGCGGTCCCGGACCGGGACCGGCCGCATCTGCCCGTTCAGGGTGGTCATGACCGTGCGCATGCCCTTTTCGTCGGGCTCGGAGACGGCATCCAGTGCAGCGATCAGCCGCACGCCCTTTTCGAGCTCGATGACGTGTTCCTCGCCGCGGCGCAGCCCGTAGAGGTAGTCCCGGGTTTCCAGTACCGAGACATCGCCGTAGGTTTCGCGCACGGTGGCGAATTCCTTGGCCGGACCGGCGAAGAGCAGCCGGTTCAGGGTTTCCTGGCGGGTGACCGAATCTGCGCGCAGGCCGGCCTTGTCCACCTCGGTCAGCTCCACGTCGCGGGACTTGATCTTGCGCCCCTGCAGTGCCTTGGTGCGGAACGGTTCGGGCCAGCCCCCGGGCGGGTCGCCGAGCTCACCGCTGAGGAAGCCGATCACCGAGTCCGGAATGTCGTAGTTCTGCGGGTTTTCTTCGAAGTCCTCCGGCGAGACGTTGGAACCCACCAGCTGCAGGGCAAGGTCGCCCACGACCTTCGACGACGGCGTGACCTTCACCAGGCGGCCCAGGATCCGGTCTGCGGCGGTGTACATGTCCTCGATGGCTTCAAAGCGTTCCCCCAGCCCCAGGGCGATGGCCTGCTGGCGCAGGTTGGAGAGCTGCCCGCCCGGGATCTCATGCCGGTAGACGCGCCCCGTGGGACCGGCCAGCCCGGATTCGAACGGGGCGTACACCCGCCGCACGGCCTCCCAGTAGGGCTCGAGCGCCCCCACGTTGTCCAGGCTGATTCCGGTGTCGCGTTCGGTGTTGGTCAGCGAGGCAACCAGGGAGGACATGGACGGCTGGCTGGTGGTGCCGGCGAGCGGGGCGCTGGCAACGTCTACGGCATCCACTCCGGCGTCCGCTGCGGCCAGCAGCGTGGCCAGCTGGCCGCCGGCGGTGTCGTGCGTGTGCAGGTGCACCGGCAGGTCGAACCGTTCGCGCAGCGCGGTCACGAGCTTGGCCGCGGCAGCGGGACGCAGCAGCCCGGCCATGTCCTTAATTGCCAGGATGTGCGCTCCGGCGTCGACCATCCGCTGGGCCAGGTCCAGGTAGTAATCCAGGGTGTAGAGCGTTTCCTCGGGATTGAGCATGTCGGCGGTGTAGCAGAGCGCCACCTCCGCAACGGCTGTGCCGGTCTTGCGCACCGCCCGGATGGCGGGTTCCATCTGTGAGACGTCATTCAGGGCATCAAAGATCCGGAAGATGTCCACCCCGGTGGCAGTGGCTTCCTCCACGAACGCCTCAGTGACCTCGGTGGGGTACGGCGTGTAGCCCACCGTGTTCCGGCCACGCAGCAGCATCTGGATGCAGATGTTGGGCAGGGCACGCCGCAGTGCGGCCAGCCGCTCCCAGGGGTCTTCGCCCAGGAAACGCAGTGCCACGTCGTAGGTGGCTCCGCCCCAGGCTTCCACGGAGAGCAGCTCGGGGGTCAGTGCGGCAACGGCAGGAGCGGCGGCAACGAGGTCGCGGGTCCGCACGCGCGTGGCCAGCAGCGACTGGTGGGCGTCGCGGAAGGTGGTGTCGGTGACAGCCAGGGCGGTGCGGCGGCGCAGGTCCGCGGCGAAGCCCTCCGGCCCGAGTTCCAGGAGCCGCTGCCGGGATCCGGAAGCGGGCTCGGGCAGGTCGGCGGGAAGCTTCTCTGCCGGATCGATCTGTGCAACCGGTTCGCCGTGCGGCTTGTTGACGGTGACATCGGCCAGCCAGTTCAGCAGCTTCGTGCCCCGGTCGGCGGAACCACGGGCGTTGAGCAGTTCGGGGCGCTCCTCGATGAAGGAGGTGGCGACGTCGCCGGCTACAAAGTCGGGATCGTCCAGCACGGCCTGCAGGAACGAGATGTTGGTGGCCACACCGCGAATGCGGAATTCGGCCAGTGCTCGGCGGGCCCGGTTGACGGCAATCGGGTAGGTCCGGCCGCGGCAGGTGAGCTTGACCAGCATGGAATCGAAGTGCGGGCTGATCTCGGCGCCGGCGTACACCGTGCCGCCGTCCAGCCGTACACCTGCGCCGCCGGCCGAGCGGTACGCGGTGATCCGTCCCACGTCCGGCCGGAATCCGTTGGCCGGGTCTTCAGTGGTGATGCGGCACTGCAGGGCGGCGCCGCGGATCTGGAGTTCGTCCTGCTGCAGGCCCAAGTCAGCCAGGGTTTCCCCTGCGGCAATGCGCAGCTGGGACTGCACGATGTCCACGTCGGTGATTTCCTCCGTGACTGTGTGCTCCACCTGCACGCGGGGATTCATCTCGATAAAGACGTGCTGGCCGGCGCGCTCGCCCACCGTGTCCACGAGGAACTCCACGGTGCCCGCGTTGACGTATTTCAGCGCCTTGGCGAACTTCACCGCGTCACGGTACAGGGCCTGGCGGATGTTCTCGTCCAGGTTGGGCGCCGGGGCGATCTCCACCACCTTCTGGTGCCGGCGCTGCAGGGAGCAATCCCGCTCGAAGAGGTGGACAATGTTGCCTTCGCCGTCGGCGAGGATCTGCACCTCGATGTGGCGGGGACGCAGCACGGCCTGCTCCAGGAACACCGTGGGATCGCCGAAGGCGGTGTCGGCCTCGCGCATGGCTGCCTGCAGGGCCTCGGGCAGCTTGTCGGCAGTGTCCACGCGGCGCATGCCGCGTCCGCCGCCGCCGGCAACGGCCTTGACGAAGATGGGGAAGCCGATGTCTTCCGCCTCGCTGATGAGCTTCTCGGCATCGGCGCTGGGTTCGGTGGAGCGCAGGACGGGGATCCCGGCTTCCCTGGCCGCATTCAGGGCGTGGACCTTGTGGCCCGCCAGTTCCAGGATGTCCGCGGCGGGGCCCACAAAGGTGATCCCGGCGTCGGCGGCGGCGCGGGCGAGGTTGGCGTTTTCGGACAGGAAACCGTAGCCCGGGTAGATGGCGTCGCAGCCGGATTCCTTGGCAACCCGGATGATTTCATCCACATCCAGGTAGGCCCGCACCGGATGCCCTTCCTCACCGATCAGATACGCCTCGTCGGCTTTCTGCCGGTGAATCGAATTGCGGTCCTCATGGGGAAACACAGCAACGGTCTTGGCGCCGAGTTCATACGCGGCGCGGAAGGCGCGAATGGCGATTTCGCCGCGGTTGGCCACCAGTATCTTCGAGAACATGGGTCTCCTGCGTCTGTTGCGGGCGGCGGCACCTGGACAGTGCCGCCTCTATCGGGATTTTAACCTGCGCCGGTTGACGGAGCAGCCGCTTCTGTCCCCGCTGTGGGCGGAGCGCTGTGGCGGCCCTGCCGGACATTGCCGTGTTGGACATCACAGTGTGGCACCAGTGTAAGCGCCACCCCTGCAAAACCCTGATGCCAAGGTAACCGGCGTCCGTCACATAGAATGAGTTTGCAGCCTCCAGTGATTCCTAGACACGTTAGGTTTTGGTTCAACAAGTGCAAGTAGTGAGCATCAGCAGCCTGAAGGGCGGCGTAGGCAAGACCTCCGTCACCCTGGGTCTGGCATCCGCCGCGCTGGCCGCAGGCATTCCGACACTCGTCGTGGACCTGGACCCGCACGCTGATGCGACAACCGGCCTGGGCGTCAGCGCAGGGAACCAGCTCGGAATCGGCGAGATGCTCCGCAGTCCCCGCCGGGTCCAGCTCACCGACAACGTGGTTCCCAGCGGCTGGGTGGAGAACGCCCGCCGCCTGGCCAAGGACGGCGGCAAGCGGCCGGTCCTGGATGTTGCAATGGGGTCCGCCTATTCGGGCATCTACGACCGCCCGGACCTTGGCAAGCGGGATCTGCGCCGCCTGACCAACCTGCTTTCGCGCGTCACCGGCTACGGGCTTGTCCTGATTGACTGCCCGCCGTCCCTGAACGGCCTTACCCGGATGGCGTGGACCGCCAGCAACCGGGTGCTGCTGGTCGCCGAGCCCGGTCTCTTCTCTGTTGCCGGTACCGAGCGGACCATGCGGGCCCTGGAACTCTTCCGCGAAGAATTTGCACCGAACCTCGCCCCGGCGGGGATCATCGCCAACCGGGTGCGTCCCAGCTCCAACGAACACGTTTTCCGGCTCGCCGAAATGAAGCAGATGTTCGGTGACCTCCTGCTCAACCCCACCATCGCCGAGCAGGCCAACTGGCAGCAGATCCAGGGTGCCGCACACTCCGTGCACCATTGGCCCGGTGAGTCAGCCAAGCAGGCTGCCGGCACCTTCGACGCCCTGATGAAGAACCTCATGGATACCGGCAGCGTCCGCAACCGTGTGATGCGCCGGCCGGTGGGCTGACACCGTCAATCCCCTGATACGCAGAAGGCCACCCCGCGGGGTGGCCTTCTGCGTATCAGGAACGGTGTCCTCTGGCGCCCCTATACGGGACGCGGGCGGCGCAGCTAGCTGATCTTGCGGGCGATACGCCGCTGGCTCAGTTCGTCGCCGGGAAAGTCGTGGTCGTTCACGTGCTCACTCGGAAGCTGGGCAAGGCTGCCTTCGACTTCCCGCCAGACCCGGCCGACGGCGATGCCGAAGACACCCTGTCCGCCCTGGACGAGGTCAATGACTTCATCGGCTGACGTGCATTCGTACACACTGGCGCCGTCGCTCATCAGGGTGATCTGGGCCAGGTCTTCGACGCCGCGTTCGCGCAGGTGCTCCACTGCGGTGCGGATCTGCTGAAGGGACACTCCCGTGTCCAGGAGGCGTTTGACGACCTTGAGGACCAGGATGTCACGGAAGCTGTAGAGACGCTGGGTGCCGGAGCCGGCAGCACCGCGCACGGCGGGCTCGACGAGGCCGGTGCGGGCCCAGTAATCCAGCTGGCGGTACGTGATCCCGGCTGCCTTGCAAGCCGTGGGACCGCGGTAGCCTGCATCTACGTCGAGAAGCGGCAGGTCCTCGGTGAACAGCAAGCCCTGGGCACTCTGGGAAGGGATGCTCCCGGGTGCAGCGGCATGCTGGCCGGCATCGCCTTTCGGACTCACGTGTGCCTCCTAATAACGGTTCCCCTGGGGGTCGGCACTGGCCGGAGTTTTCGGGGCTGATTCAGTGTCCCCCGAGAACTCCCCCGGTGCAATGGGAACTCTATGCTTCGACGTTAGAACCGGAGCGCACCAAGGTCAAAGACGCCGGACAATTTTCCGCACCGTGTCGGCTGCGGCGGGACGGGCGGGCTGCTACCGCTCGAAGTCCTCAGGCTCGACGTCGGCCAGGAATTCGCGGAACTGCCGCATTTCCTGCTCGGCGTTGTCCTGCTCTTCCTCGCTGTCATCCTCTGCGTCCGCAATGCGCACGCCGGCTTCGTCTAGCACTTCGTCGGCGCAGTAGATGGGGCACGGAATACGCAGGGCCACGGCAATGGCATCGGAGGCCCGTGAGTTCACGGCTGTGCCGTCCTCGAAGACTATTTCGGCATGGAAGACGGTGTCCTCCACCGAAATAAGCCGGACCAGGGTGACCTCGCGCTTGAGAGCATGGATCAGATTGACCATCAGGTCATGGGTCATCGGGCGCGGCGGGACAATACCCTGCTGCACGAACGCAATGGCGCTGGCTTCCGGCGCACCGATCCAGATAGGCAGGTGACGCTCGCCGTCGATTTCCTTGAGCAGCACCAGCGGCTGGTTGGACGGCAGTTCGATCCGCACGCCTACCACTTCGACTTCCTGCATCTCAGGCCTCCATCCGCGCGATCTGCCCGTGCACCAGGGCGCTGTGCAGGCTCAGGCACAGATCGCTGATTTCGCGGGCGGTCTCCGCCGCCCGGGCCTTGGACGCGACGTCGCGCCGGGAAGCAACCGGTGCCACCACGCGCTCCACCAACCCGAGTTCACGATCGGCGGCGGCGCGGAAGGGGCGCAGATGCCGCGGTTCAATGCCGTGCGCCTCGAGCTGCGCACACGCCTTGGCCACCTTGAGCGCGTGTTCGTCGTAGTTCTCTTCACCGGCGCTGATCAGCCCGTAGCTGGCGAGGCTGCGCACAAGGTCCGCACTGGCGCCGGATTCCTGAACCAGTTCGCCGAAGGTAAGCGTGCGGGCGTGGGCCCGCGCCGAGAGCTCCCCGGCAAGCTGCTCGGAAACCACCCGGGGCGCAAGGGACATTCCCCCGGGGAGGGATTCCGGCCGCTCGCCGCGGTCAATGGCGTCGAGGTAGTCCTTGATGACTTTCAGCGGCAGGTACTGGTCGCGCTGGAGGGCGAGCACAAAGCGCAGGCGTTCCACATCGGCGGAGCTGTACTTCCGGTAGCCGGCCGCCGTGCGCTGCGGGGTCACCAATCCCTTTTCCTCCAGGAAACGGATTTTGGACGCGCTGATGGCGGGGAAATCCCCGCTGAGCTCGCCGAGCACCTCGCCGATGTTCAGCACCCTGCCGCGCAGCCGTTCCGGTCCCGTGGTGCGCCTGACGGACTGTGATGCTGACATGTCTACTACCTTATCTGCCCTATGCCTGTGCCGGCGCCTGGTTCCGGGCAGATGCGGGCCGGGCAGCGTAGAAAGTCAGGCGGAATTTGCCGATCTGCACCTCGCTGCCGGTGCGCAGCAGGACGCTGTCCACGCGGTCATTGTTGACGTATGTCCCGTTCAGGCTCATGGAATCCACCACACGGAAGCCCTCGGGGGTGCGGCGGAATTCGACGTGCTTGCGGGAAACAGTGACGTCATCCAGGAAAACGTCCGCGTTGGGGTGCCGGCCGGCGGTGGTGACGTCCTGGTCGAGCAGGAAACGTGCACCGGCATTGGGTCCGGTGTGGGCAATAAGCAGGGCTGAACCTGCCGGAAGTGCCGCGACAGCCGCGCGCTCATCCTGCGTGAGCTTGGGCTCCACCGTAGTGGCGTCGGAGATCGGCGGAAGACTGATGGATGTGGTGTCTTCCGAGGTGGGTTCCCGTCGGTCGCCCGTTCGTTCGGCGCTGTACTGCTCGCCCGCCATGTGCACTTTCCTCCCCAAAAAGAAAACTGATCAGCCAAGATTTCCTGGCTGACCCGGTTCCGATGACTGTTTCTGCCTTACCTGCTGTATTAGCCTACCCGTTGCGGGCCTCCAACGGCACTGGTTGACCGACCGCGGCGAAATTGTCTAATGAGCCCAAATCATATGGTTCCACCGCCCCTCAACGGCACCGGCCCCCTCCCCCGGGATATCCGGGGTGGGGGCCGGTGCGTGAAGGAGCCGGTAGGTGTGTTGGACGCCTATTCCCGGATAGCGCGGCGCCGCACGATAAAGACGCTCAACGCGCCGGCAATCAGTAGGGCCCCCGCGGCAAAGAGGCTCATCATTGCGCCGCTTGCCCCGGTTCTGGCCAGGCCGGATCCGGCGGGCCGGGGTGAATCACCGGCCTGCATGCACGGAGGCGTGACTGCCAGTGCCCTGCTGACCGTCAGGGTGGGATCCACCGACGTCGGGCTCGGACCCGGATCGGTGATGCTCGATGGCAGGGTCGGCTCGGTTGCCGTCGGGCTCGGTACCGGCTCGGTCGCTGTCGGGCTCGGTGCCGGCTCGGTTGCCGTGGGGCTCGGCTCCGGCTCGGTCGGGGCGGGATCCGTGGGAGGCGGCGGCGAAGGCTGGGAATCGGTGGGCGTCGGCGACGGGCTGGAATCCGTGGGCGTAGGCGTCGACGTCGGCGTCGGCGTCGGCGTCGGACTGTCGTCCGTGGGCGTGGGCGTCGGCGCAGGGGTAGGGGTGGGACTGTCGTCCGTCGGCGCAGGGGTAGGGCTGTCGTCTGTCGGCGCAGGGGTAGGGCTGTCGTCTGTCGGTGTCGGTGTGGGCATGCACGTCGGCGTGGGGCCGTTGAGGGACAGAAGCCTGCCGTTCTCCGCGGAAACGGCAGTGCTGACCTGGCCCGACGCAGCCGGTTGGAGCGCGGCGGCGGACGGGGCGGTGGCCAGAGAGCCTGCCAGGGCGAACCCTGCCGTCAGGCTGCAAACGGATGTAGCAAGAAAGGTGTGGGTGAGACGTTTAGTATGCATGCGGCAGAGGCTTACACCGCGTTTTGGTCTTCACAACCGTAGAGGCTGCAAGTAGTGGATAAATAGTCACTTGCGTCCCAAAGACCCCGTGCGCATCCGGAGGAAGGCACCGGGTCCGAGACGGTCAGCCCGGCTCATGCGTTTGCTGATGGTGGATAAGCCGGGGCAGCCCGTTCTCCAGCAGGTAGCCGGACAGCATGACGGCCTGATACTCATCGGAGCCGCGGCTTCCCGTGAACCGGTAGGCGATGCTGGCCGTGTCACCGGTTTCGAAGTGCCAGAACGGTTCCATCCCGATGCGGTCCCAGGGCGGAGAAGCCGCGATGGCGGCGATGCACTCGTCCTTGTTCAGGACCGCTCCGGGCACCACCACCAGCGCATCACGGTGCAGCAGTTCCTCGTAGGCCGGTGCGCCCTCGAGGGCAAGCCTGCGTTCCAGATGCAAAAGCTCCTCACGGGCGAGCTCCCGCCGCGCATCGTCACTCATGGCTGTCCATCCATTGGACCAATTGGATAATGAGGCCGTTCGGATCCCGGTACTGGGCGTACCGTTCACCCCAGGGTTCCGTTTCGGGCGGCGCGACTACGTCTGCACCGCCGGCCAGGAGGCCGTCGTGGATTTCGTCGAGGTTCTCGACCACGTGGACCAGCAGCAGCCCTTCCCGTGCCCGGCCTGCCGCTTCCGCCGGCTTGAAGGTGGGCAGGCCGGTGCGCAGGAAGATGACATTGGATCCGCCGTCGGGGTGGCGCAGCGAGATGAAGCCGTCATCGCGCATTTCCACCGCATACCCGAGCTTTCCCGTGAAGAATTCTGCGGAGGCCTCCGGATCGGGCACGTTCAACGAGACTGCGAAAGAGGATACGTTCATCGGATTCCTTTCCAAGGTGCGGTCAGCACGGTTGTTCAGCGGGCACGGCCGAACCAGCGCGCCACCGCCGGCAGGAGGTCCGCTTGGTCCTCCCCCAGCCAGGCGACGTGGCCGTCCGGCCGCAGCAGCAGGGACGGCAGGCCCGGAGGCAGTGCGGGATCATCGAGGCGGTCCACGCGGTCCGTCCACCCTTGGACGCTGAGCGTGCCCGTCGGATCCCAGAGCACGCCGCGGCCGCCGGCCATCCTGTCGTAGAGCCTGCCCTCCCGCAGCGGCGTGTCGGGCAACCTGCGGCCCAAGATGCCGGGACCGTCCCCAAGGTCATACCGGACCGCGGTGGCAGTGATTTTTTCGATGACGTGCCGGTTGACTTCCGGAAACTCCATCAGCTCCGCCAACAGCCGCCGTACCGCCTGGGGTCCCGGCTCGGTGCAGGTCAGTTCGGATTGGGCCCGGGTGTTTTCCAGGACCCCCGCCGCCACCGGCCGCCGTTCGGCGTCGTAAGTGTCCAGCAGGCCTGCAGGCGCCCAGCCGTTCGCCTCGGCAGCCAGCTTCCAGCCGAGGTTGAAGGCCTCCTGCAGGCCGAGGTTCAGCCCCTGTCCGCCGAAGGGAGGGTGGACATGCGCGGCGTCGCCGGCCAGCAGCACCCTCCCGTCCCGGTATCGCTCGGCCAGCCGGGTCGCATCACCGAACCGGGAGATCCAGCGCGGAGAGTGTGCACCGAAGTCGGTCCCTGCAAATTCCTGCAGCTGCCGGCTCAGTTCTTCCAGGGTAGGCGGGGCTGCCCGGTCCACACCCTCGGCCGGAACCACCACGCTGAAGAGCCCTTCCCCCAGCGGAACTGCGCCAAAGTCCTTGTGCACCTCGCGTACGCGGTTCACGGTTTCCATCACCGTGTCCTCGGGGGCGGTGAGCAGCACCTCGCCCAGCAGCCGGTCCTGACGGCTGGGTTCCCCCGGGAAACCGATCCCGGCCAGTTTCCGCACGGTACTGCGTCCGCCGTCGCAGCCCACGACGTATCCGGAGCGAAGCGGCTCCCCGCCGTCCAATGACACCGTGGCCCCGGCGTCGTCCTGTGCGAGGCCAACCACCTGGACGCCGCGGCGGAGTTCGACGCCGGCCCCCAGTGCCTGCTCGGTGAGCAGCCGTTCCGTCACGGGTTGCGGAAGCGCAAGGACGTAGGGATGGGTGGTGTCCAGATCCTCGGGTGCCTCCCTGGCAATCCCCGCAAAGAAACCGCCCAGCGGATATTTCCGGCCCTGCTCCAGATATGGCCCGAGCAGCCCGCGCTGGTCCAGGATTTCCAGGCTGCGGGCATGCAGGCCGCCGGCGCGGACAACGGAGGTGGGTGCATCGCTTCGGTCCAGGAGCAGCACATCAACACCCTGCAGGGCCAGTTCACGGGCGAGGAACGTTCCAGTAGGGCCGGCTCCGACCACAATCACGTCCCTCATGACGGCGGCCGGTGGGCAAGCAGCTGGTCCATGGGCAAGCAGGCTACGACACCGGCCCGGCCTGCGGTAGGCGTACCGGCCCGCTGTTTGCCGTCCACCGCCGTTTTCGGCGCAGGGACAAGGCAGGGGCGGGAGAAGGAACGGCCGTTCACTCCGGCGCCGGTTCGTCGGCCGTGATCCGAAGGACCCGGTCGTCTCCGGTTCGCGCCTGGCCCCTGCCGTCAGTGTTGTTCGTCAGGATCCAGACGCTTCCGTCGGGGGCCTGGACCGCGTCGCGGAGGCGTCCGTATTCTCCGGCCAGCAGTTCTTCGGAGCTGCCGGGATTCCGCAGCGGGACCACCCGCAGACGCTCGCCGCGCAGGTTCGCTATGTACACGGAGTCCCCCGCGACGGCGATGCCGCTGGGGCTCGCTTCGTCCGGATGCCACTGCTGCACGGGGTCGGTAAACCCGTCGTCTCCGGCTATCCCTTCCACCCTGGGCCAGCCGTAGTTGCCGCCGGGGCGGATAATGTTCAGCTCATCCCAGGTGTCCTGCCCGAACTCGCTGGCATACAGGACGCTGTCCGCGTCCCAGGCGATGCCCTGCGGATTGCGGTGCCCGTAGCTGTACACGACGGAGCCGGGGAAGGGATTGTCCGCCGGCGGACTGCCGTCCGGGTTCATCCGCAGGATCTTGCCCGACAGTGCTTCCGGGTCCTGGGCGCTGTCCCGGTTACCGGCGTCGCCGGTGGTGGCGTACAGCATGCCGTCCGGCCCGAATGCCAGGCGTCCGCCGTTGTGGACCGGCCCTGCGGGAATGCCGTCCAGGAGGATCTCGGCGCTGCCCAGGACCAGCGCGCCGGGCTCACCGGTCAGCTGACGCCGCTCGATCCGGTTCTCCGACCCTGCGGTGAAGTACGTGTAGAGGTACCCGTCCTGCACGGCGATGCCCAGCAGGCCGCCCTCTCCCCTGCCGGCGGCGTCATCGACGGTGCCGGCCACCCGGCTGCTGCCGCCCTCATCGAGCTCCAGGATGCGCGCCGAGTCGCGCTCGCTGACCAGCGGCACACCCTCGTGGAAGGCAATGGCCCACGGGACGTCAAGACCGCTTGCAACGACCTGCGGACCGGTTCCGGAAGACGCCGGCAGCGGCTCCTGCGGCGCCGGCGCCTCCGTGCCGCTGCACCCGGCAGCGCTGAGCACAACGACGGCGGCCACCGCAGCTGTGGCGGCTGCCCAAACGCCTGTCCGCGGTTCCGGAGCAAAGATTGCCATGCTCAGTCCGCACTCATCCCGGAGGTCAGGTTCAGGACGGCTCCATTCATGCCGGCCGCCCCGCCCGAGGCGAGGAAAACAGCCGTTTGGGCCACGTCATGCAGGGTCGGCAGGGTTCCCGTGCTGGTCAGCGACTCGAGGAAGGCGGTGAACTCCCCCATCGACATGGGCAGGTCCGGTGTGTTGCCAAGTGTTTCGCGGATCCGGTGCGGGCGCAGACAGACCACCCGGACTCCGGTGGGGCCGAGCTCGGCGGCAAAGGTCCGGGTCAGGGCTTCGATCGCGGCACAGGCCGCGGCGAAGCCTCCCACCCCGGCGATGGACATCCGTGCCGGCGAGGCAGAGAGCAGCAGGATGGTCCCGCTGCCCTGCCGGACCATGTGTTCGGCGGCAGCCCGCGAGGTAAGGAACTGCGACCGGAGCCAGCCGGCGGCCGGCGAGACGACGTCGTCGACGGACATCTCAAGCAGCGGAGGTCCCTGCACGGCGGAGATACCCGCTGCGTTGAGGACTGCATCTATCCGCCCTGCTTCCGCGGCGACGGCGGCTGCGTGGGCGTCCACCGCTATCGGATCCGCCGCGTCCACTTCCCTGACCTGGACCTCCGGCGCTCCTGCGGCACGTGCCCGCTGCGCCGTCGTTTGGACCGTGTCCATGTGCCGCCCGGCGGGAAACAACGCTGCACCGGAGCGGGCAAATGCTTCGGCCACGGCCCCGCCGATTGCACCGCCGGCACCGTGGATGATGACTATCCGGGAGGGCATCTCCTCAGCCATGGGTTTGCATCCTGTTCCGGAGGGATCTGGACAGTTGATGTCCGGACGGCCGACGCTAGCAGGAGGGAGGGGTGCCGTCACCGGAGGAAGGGTGATGCCCCGGGGCCTAGCGGTAAAAGTGCCCGTTCGGAGGCGGTATGGCAATCCTGTTTGTGCACGGGGCCGGCGGGTACCGGGACGATCAACCCCTGGCCGGCCATCTGCGCGCGGCCTTGGACGTGAGCGTCTCGTACCCGGAGTTTCCCGACGACGATATGTCGGCCGCCGCCTGGCGCGCCGGAGTCCAGCGGCAGTTGGACGTGCTCGGCCCCGACGTGGCGGTGGTGGGGCATTCCTTCGGTGCTTCCATGGCGCTGCTGCACCTGGCCGACGGTTTCGCCGGCACACCCCCGTTGGGCTTGGTCCTTCTGGCCATGCCCTATTGGGGCTCGGACGGCTGGCAGGCGGAATATGCGCTTCCGGAGGACGCCGGGCTCCCGGCGGATCTTCCTCTCCGCCTCCACCACTGCGTCGACGACGACACGGTCCCCGTTGACCACGTGGACCGGCACGCGGCCCGGCTTCCGCAGGCGCTGGTCCGCCGGCATCGCTCGGGCGGACACCAGTTTGAGGGACGGATGCCGGCAGTGGCCGACGATGTGGCGGCGCTGATCCGCTAGCCGGGGCGGCGGTTGGTGGCCCGGTCCACCCCGGATCCCCGGGAAGAACGCGTGGGCGGCAGCGGGATTTCAAACGACGCGTTAACGACAAAAGCCTGACAAAACCAAAGTTTTGCCAGGCTTACTGTCGGGTTGACAGGATTTGAACCTGCGACCCCTTGACCCCCAGTCAAGTGCGCTACCAAGCTGCGCCACAACCCGTCACCCGGCCGGTTTATTTCCGGCCGAACCAACTCGAATACTCTACATCATAGTTGGCCAAAGTCCCGAATCGGGCGTCCAACCTCCCGAACATGCATCCGGGTGTCACCCCATTAAACGCGGAACCCCGGCCCTGCTCCCCCGGAAAGGGAAGCAGGCCGGGGTACCGGGAACCGAATGGCTTAGCGCTTCTTGCCGCGCTTCTCGCGGACCCGCATGCTGACCTCGATGGGCGTGCCCTCGAAGCCGAACGTCTCACGCAGCCGGCGGGTGATGAACCGGCGGTAGCCCGGATCCAGGAAGCCGGTGGTGAACAGCACGAACTTCGGCGGACGCGAGGATGCCTGCGTGCCGAAGAGGATGCGGGGCTGCTTGCCGCCGCGGACCGGGTGCGGATGCGCTGCCACCAGTTCGCCGAGGAAGGCATTGAGCTTGCCGGTGGGGATGCGCTTGTCCCAGTTCTCCAGAGCCGTGTCCAGGGCGGGCACCAGCTTGTCTTTATGCCAGCCGGTCTTGGCGGAAATGTTTACGTGCGGGGCCCACTCGACGTGGGCCAGGTCGCGCTCGATCTCGGTCTTGAGGTAGCGGCGGCGGTCGTCGTCGAGCAGGTCCCACTTGTTGAAGGCCAGGACCAGCGCGCGGCCGGATTCAATGGCCAACTGCAGGATGCGTACGTCCTGTTCGCTGAGGACCTCGTCCACGGCGAGCAGTACAACGGCGACTTCGGCCTTTTCCAGCGCGGCCTGCGTGCGCAGGGACGCGTAGAAGTCAGCGCCCTGGGCCATGTGCTGGCGGCGGCGGATACCGGCGGTATCCACGAAACGCCAGGTGCGCCCGCCGAGCTCGATCATTTCGTCCACCGGGTCACGGGTGGTGCCGGCGAGGTCGTCGACCACCACACGCTCGGAGCCGGCCAGCTTGTTCAGCAGGGAGGACTTGCCCACGTTCGGGCGGCCGATCAGCGCGATGCGGCGCGGACCGCCGGAGCGGTCCAGTCCGCCGTACGCCGAGTATTCGGGCAGGACCTCCATAACGGCGTCCAGCATGTCGCCGGTGCCGCGGCCGTGCAGGGCGGAGACCGGGAACGGCTCGCCGAAGCCCAGGCCCCAGAGAGCGGCGGCATCGGCTTCGTTCTGGATGTCGTCCACCTTGTTGGCCACTACGACCACAGGCTTCTTCTTGCCGCGCAGCATCCGCACCACGGCCTCGTCCGTGGCGGTGATGCCCACGGTTGCGTCCACTACCAGCATGACGGCGTCCGCGTGGTCGACGGCGATTTCGGCCTGGTCGGCTACCCGGGCGTGGATGCCGCGGGCGTCGTGCTCCCAGCCGCCGGTGTCCACCAGCGTGAAGTTCACGCCGTTCCAGGTGGCCGGGTAGGACACGCGGTCGCGGGTGACGCCGGGGGTGTCTTCCACCACGGCTTCGCGCCGGCCGAGGATTCGGTTGACCAGGGTGGACTTGCCGACGTTCGGCCGGCCCACAATGGCCACGACGGGATCCTGGCGCAGGGGCGCGTCTTCATCGAATTCGTCGAAGCCGCCGGCCAGCAGCGCGGCGTCCTCGTCATCAAGTTCATAGTCGTCAAGGCCGGCGCGGAGGGAGCGGGCGCGGACCTCGGCCTCGTCGTCGTCCATCGCGGCCAGGCGCTCGTTGACCGAATCTTCCCCGGCGGGGATGTACTCGTCCGTGGAGGCCCAGTCACCGGCGGTGTCGTCGTTGAGAGGTTTTCCGTTCATAGAATTGCTTTCTTTCCGTTGAGGTCTGCAGCACTGCGCGTACAGGCCGTCGCCGGACGTTCAGCCCGGTAAGTGTGCGGGAGGCTGCGTGCGGCAATGCCGCAGCGGCCCTCCTCCCATTGAAACACGGGCAGGTGCCCGCGACTGGTGCCGGGTCCCCCGGCGGGGTGGTTAGTGGGTGCTGGTTAAAACGACGTCGAGCACGGCCGAGACCGTCTCTTCGAAGTCCAGGTCGGAGGAGTCAATGGTGATGACGCCGTCGGCCGCCTGCTGGAACTCCACCACGGTGGAGTCCTTCGCGTCTCGCACCAGTACCTGTTCCTTCAGGGCGGCGGCGCTCTGGGTTCCGCCGAGCTGGATGCCGCGGCGGCGCAGCCGGGCCTCCTCGCTGGCGGTCAGCAGGATGCGCACCTCGGCATGCGGGGCCACCACCGTGGTGATGTCCCGGCCCTCGGCCACAATCCGGAGCCCGGAATCCCGGATCAGCTGCTGCTGGCGGCGGACCAGCTCGGCGCGGGCGCCCAGCGTGGTGGCCACGGCGCTGACCGCAGCGGAGACGGAAGGTTCACGGATGGCGTCCGTGACCTCGCGGCCGTTGACCCGCACCCATTCCTCGTTCGGGGACAGGCTCAGCGCAATGTCGGCGCTTTCGGCGGCGGCTTCCACGGCCACCGAATCCGCCAGGTCAATGCCGGCTTCCATGCAGGAAAGCGTCACGGCACGGTACATGGCACCGGTGTCCAGATAGGCGGCGTGCAGGCGGCGGGCCACTTCCCGGCTGATGCTGGACTTGCCCGAACCGGACGGACCGTCGATGGCCACCACCAGCGGCTTGCCTTGCCGGAACTGGGCCGGATCACTCTTGGAACTCACTGCACTACCTTCCACCCGCGGGCGCTTAATTCAGAAACAAGGTCATTCACCCGGCCGGGCAGGACGGAAATCTCCGCCCGTCCCACCTGGCGTCCGGAGGCATGCTCCAGGCGCAGGTCTTCCAGGTTCACGCCGATCTCACCGATCTCGGTGAGCAGCCGGGCAATCTGCCCGGGCGTGTCATCCACCAGCACGGTGAAGGACACAAAGGACTGCGCCGGGCCGCCGTGCTTGCCGGGAATGCGGGCCTGGCCCACATTGCCCTCGGCAATCAGCTGGGCCATGTCCAGCCGGGCGCCGTCCGCCACCGGATCCTCCAACGTGCGGATGAGCCGGTTCAGGTCCTCGCGGACGCCGTGCAGGATGGGCACCAGCCGGTCCGCGTTGCCGCTGAGGATCTGCACCCACAGCCGCGGATCACTGGCGGCAATCCGGGTGACGTCCCGCAGGCCGTTTCCAGCCAGGGCCAGGGACTGCGACGGGGTTTCCTGTAGCCTGCTGGCCACCAGGGAGGCCATGACCTGCGGCAGGTGCGAGGTCAGCGCCACAGAGGCATCGTGCTCCTCGGCAGACATCCGCGACACCACGGCGCCCAGGTCGAAGGCCAGAGCCTCGGCAACGCGCACGGCTTCCGGGGCGGCCTCGGCCGGCGCGCAGATCACCCACGGCATGCCGTTGAACAGCTCGGCACGTGCCGCCACCGGCCCGGACTTCTCCCGGCCCGCCATCGGATGGGTACCCACATAACGGGACAGGTCGGCGTCGTGGCCGCGCAGGTCCGCCAGCACGGCGGACTTCACGCTGGCAATATCCACGACGACGGCGTCCGGCCAGTCCTTGAGCGCGGCCGCGGCCAGGGACGCGGTAACGTCCGGCGGCGCGGCGATGACTACGAGGGACGGTGTGAAGCCGTTGTCTACGGAATGCAGCAGCCGGCCGGCACCGATATCGCGGGCCACGGCCTCCGTGGAGGGCGACAGGTCCGAAAGCACCACATCGACGCCGCGGGCGGACAGCCCCAGGCCGATGCTGGTGCCCAGCAGGCCCGTGCCGATGACCAGCACGGATCCGGACAGGTGTGTGCCCCCGTCGGCGGCAGCGGCCATTGCCTACAGTCCTACGGAAGCGAGGAGGTGTCCCACCTCGCCGCGGCCGAGGACGCGGATGCTGCCCTGGCGCTGGTCGCCCAGGCTGATGGGGCCGATCTTGGTGCGGACCAGGCGCTCCACCGGGTGCCCGACGGCGTCGAACAGGCGGCGCACAATGCGGTTGCGGCCCGAGTGCAGGACCACCTCCACCAGGACGTGGCCCGGAGTGGAATCCACCAGGCGGAAGGAATCCACCTTCTGGAAGCCGTCCTCCAGCTCGATGCCTTCGCGCAGCTGCGCGCCGACACCCTGGCCCATGGGCCCCCGGACCTGCACGAGGTAGGTCTTGGGCACTTCGTAGGAGGGGTGCGTGAGCCGGTTGGTCAGCTCGCCGTCGTTGGTCAGCAGCAGCAGGCCCTCGGTCTCGTTGTCCAGGCGGCCCACGTGGAACAGCCGCTCATGCCTGCTGCTGGGCTTGAGGTAGTCGCTGATGCAGGGCCGGCCCTCCGGGTCCTCCATGGTGGAGATGACGCCGCGGGGCTTGTTGAACACGTAGTACTTCTGGTTTTCGTCCAGCTGCAGGCGCATGCCGTCCACGTGGATGGCCACCGTGGCCGGATCAACACGGACACCGAGCTCGGTGACCACCTCGCCGTCGACCTCGACGCGGCCTTCGGCAATCATTTCCTCGCAGACGCGGCGGGAGGCGACACCGGCGCTGGCCATGACCTTCTGCAGGCGGACGCCTTCGGGGTTGTGGTGCTCGGAGATCACCGGCGGGGCGGGGCGGCGAGTGGTGGAACGGCGGACCGGTCCCAGGTTCTGGCCGAAACGCTCGTTGCGGAAGGCGCGGTCACCGCTCTTGCGCTGGCCGGCCTGCGGGCCGCCGAACTTCCCGGCGCCGGACTTGGGGGCACCGCTGCGGGCGCCGCCGGACTTGGGGGCACCGGTGCGGGGGGCGGACTTGGCGGAGCTGTCACCGAAGGCCTTGACGGCGTCGGACTTGAACTTCTCGGGACGGGCCTCCGGTGCGGGACGGTACCCGTTGGCACGCTCCTCGCCCTTCTTCAGGCCGGAGCCGGAGCGGGGGCCGCCGGTGCGGGAGGAGGAGGGCTTGGAGCCCTTGCCGAAACCGCGGCCGCCGGCGGGGCCACCGGCACTGCGTCCGCCGCCGCGCGGGGTATTGCGGCCGGATCCGGAACGGGGTGCTGGTGTCATGAGTAAGTCCTTTGGGGTCTAGCGGTTAGTAAGTAGTGTCTTCAAATTCGGCCAGGTTTTCCAGCCCGGGCAGGTGCGGTGCAATCTGCGGAAGTTCGTCGAGGCTTCCCAGGCCAAGCCGTTCCAAAAAGTACGGCGTTGTCCGGTACAGCAGCGAACCTGTCTCGGGTTCGGCGCCGGCGTCGACGATCAATCCACGCTGTACCAGCGTGCGGACCACCGAATCGACGTTTACTCCCCGGATCGCGGAGACCCGGGCCCGGGAGACGGGCTGCCGATAGGCAATCACCGCCAATGTTTCCAGTGCGGCCTGCGACAGCCGTGCACTCTGGCCTTCCAGTACAAACTTCGACACAACGGGCGCAAAGTCAGCACGGGAAAAAATCCGCCATCCGCCTGCTACGTCGCGGAGTTCAAAACCACGCGGTGCGCCCTCGGGTCCATCCCCAGTATAGCCGTCATACTCACGCTGCAGTTCCGTCAGGGCGGCGAGCACCTCCGCTTCCGGAACACCGATCACCGCGGCAAGGTCCGCGGGCGCCGCCGGTTCGTCCACCACCATCAGCACGGCTTCAACAGCCGCCTTGACTCCGCCGGGCAGCGCGGCGGCATCCTGCGTGTGGTTGTGCTCCGCCGTCATGTCCGGTCTCCCTCCGCGCCGGCGGCGTCACCCGCGACGCTGCCGTAATTGGTGCTGTCATATTCGTCGGCTGTTTCCGCGGCGGCGGCCTCCGGGTCTCCGCCGGTCCAGATGATCCGCAGTTCGCCCAGTGGTGTCTCCTGTTCAAAGCCCACGGCCCCGTCACGGAACAGTTCCAGCAGCGCGAGGAACCGTGCCACCGCCACCGGGCCGTCGGCGTCGGACACCAGGGCCGCAAACGTGGCGGCGCCGTCTGCGGACAGCCGGGCAGCCAGGACACCTGCCTGCTCCCGGACACTGGTCTTGGGCGCATGCAGGTGGTCCAGGCCGACGGTGGGCGGCAGCTCCTCCTCGCGCGGCTGCAGGGCACGGGCGGCAATCTCGGCGAACTGCTGCGGGGTGGTCCGCCACACCAGCTCGGGCAGCATGGCAGCGAAGTGCGGGTCCAGGGAGACCTGGCGTGGGAAGCGCAGGGCCTCCTCGGCCAGCCGCTCCCCCATCCGGTGCGCCATTTCCTTGAATGCCTTGTACTGCAGCAGCCGGGCGAACAGCAGGTCCCGTGCCTCCAGCAGGGCCACGTCTTCTTCGTATTCGACGTCGCCCGCCGGCAGCAGCCTGGCGGCCTTCAGGTCAAGCAGGGTGGCGGCAATGACCAGGAACTCGCTCGCCTCGTCCAGTGCCACTTCCGGGCCGGTTCCGAAGAGCTCCCGGATGTAGCCCAGGAACTCGTCGGTGACGGCGGCGAGGGCTATCTCCGTGATGTCCAGTTCGTGCTTGGAGATCAGCCCCAGCAGGACGTCGAAGGGTCCGGTGAAGTTCGCCAGGCGGACTTCGAAGCCGCTGCGTTCCGGTGCGTCCGCCTCCGGCACCGGCACCGCAGCGGAGCGCGCCGGCTTAGGGCGCGCCGCCGCGGGCAATCAGTTCCTTGGCAAGGCGGCGGTAGGAGTCGGCTCCGGGGTGGTTGCCGGCGTAGGAGGTGATCGGCTCGGCAGCCACGGTGGCATCGGCGAACTTGATGGTCCGCTTGATGACCGTCTCAAAGACCTTGTCGCCGAAGGCTTCCACCAGGCGGGAGATGACCTCGCGGCTGTGCAGGGTCCGGGCGTCGTACATGGTGGCCAGGACACCGTCCACCTGCAGGCCCGGGTTGAGCCGGTCCTGCACCTTTTCGATGGTCTCCACCAGCAGCGCCACGGCACGCAGGGCGAAGAATTCGCAGATCAGCGGAATGATGACGCCGTGCGCGGCGGTCAGGGCGTTGACGGTCAGCAGGCCGAGGGACGGCTGGCAGTCGATGAGGATCACGTCATAGTCGTCGCTGACCCGGCGCAGGGCGCGTTCGAGCACCTGCTCGCGGGCCACCTCGTTCACCAGCTGCACTTCGGCGGCGGACAGGTCGATATTGGCCGGCAGCAGGTGGATGTTCTCGATGGAGGTCTCGTGAATGGCCTCGCGGATATCCACCTTGCGGTCCATCAGCACGTTGTAGACCGTCAGGTCCAGCTCGTGCGGGTTGGCGCCGAGGCCGGCGGAAAGTGCTCCCTGCGGGTCGAAGTCCACCAGCAGGACGCGGCGGCCGGCTTCAGCCAGGGCGGCGCCGAGGTTGATGGTGGAGGTGGTCTTGCCCACCCCGCCCTTCTGGTTCACCATCGCGATGATCCGGGCAGGACCATGGGAGGTGAGGACGGGAGGTTCGGGGAATTCGGTCAGGGGACGTCCGGTGGGGCCCATGGTCGAGTCGGTTGCGGTTGCGTCCTGCAGAGTCGATGAACTCTGTTCGCTGCTCACGTATTAATCCACGCTTCCGTATCTAGCTGTCCTGCGGGCTGTCTGTGTCAAGGTTACAGCCGGGCCGCAGCCATACCGTGAATCGTTGCACCGAACACCGGCGAGCCTTGACGCTCAAGTAGAACTAGAAGCTTGCCGCCGAGACCGCCGCATGCTGGTGCATGTCGTGCCAGCCGTCGGCAAACCACTAGGCACCCGGATCGAAAAGGCACGAATTACCGTTTTCACGCCGAAAACCTGTAATTCGTGCCTTCTCGATGAACAAACCTGTAATTTGTGCCTTCTCGACTGAGGCCAGGGCCGCAGCATCATGGAAATCGTCCCGAACCAAGTTGTCGGCCCCCATTATGCCGTTGCCGCCGAAGGAAAGCTCGGGCAGCAAAACGCCCCGTCCCGGACAGTCCGGGACGGGGCGCTTGGGGCAGCACCGGGGTCAGTACCGTGCGGCGGCTGAGGCTAGTGCCGTGCGGTACCGGCGGGGTCGCCGGCTGCTGCAGCGGTTGCACCGGCGGGGCCGGGAACCGTTTCGGACAGCTCGCGGGACTCTTCGGTCTGGCGCGGCTCGTCGCTGCCGGCGTCCACGCTCATGGTGGCTTCGTCGAAGGGGCGTTCGCGGTCCAGCACCGCGTTGACCTGCTCCTTGTCAATTTCCTTGGTCCAGGTGCCGATCAGCACGGTGGCCACGGCGTTGCCGGTGAAGTTGGTCAGCGCACGGGCCTCGGACATAAAGCGGTCGATGCCGACAATCAGGCCCACGCCGTCGATCAGGTCGGGGCGGTGGGACTGCAGGCCGCCGGCCAGGGTGGCCAGGCCGGCACCGGTGACGCCGGCGGCGCCCTTGGAGGCAATGATCATAAAGACCAGCAGGGAGATCTGCTCACCGAGCTCCAGCGGCTTGCCCATGGCGGAGGCCACGAAGAGGGCGGCCATGGTCAGGTAGATGGCGGTGCCGTCGAGGTTGAAGGAGTATCCGGTGGGGACGGTGACGCCGACCACCGGCTTGGACACGCCCAGGTGTTCCATCTTGGCGATCAGGCGCGGCAGGGCCACCTCGGAGGAAGACGTGGAGAAGATCAGCAGGTATTCGCGGCCGAGGTAGCGCATCAGCTTGAAGATGTTCACCCCGGTGACCACCTTCAGGATGCTGCCCAGGATCACCACGATGAACAGGATGCAGGTGATGTAGAAGGCGATCATCAGCGTGGCCATGCTGACGATGGCCTGGATGCCGGTTTCGCCGACGACGGCGGCAATGGCGCCGAACGCACCGATGGGCGCCAGCCACATGATCATCATGAGGATGCGGAACACCAGGGCCTGGATGTAGCCGATGCCCTTAAGGACGGGGGCGCCGGCGGCACCCATCTTCTGCAGGGCGAAGCCGACCAGCAGGGCCACGAACAGGGTCTGCAGGATGCTTTCACCGGTCAGGGAGGCGAGCAGGGTGGTGGGGATGATGCTGAGCAGGAACCCGGTCATCCCCTCCTCGTCTTCGGCGGCGGCCGGCGCGGCGTCCGAGGAGGCAGCGATGTCCAGGCCCTCGCCCGGGTGGATCAGGTTGCCCACCACCAGGCCGATGGCCAGCGCGAAGGTGGACATGATGATGAAGTAGCCCAGTGCCAGGCCGCCGACCTTGCC
Organism: Arthrobacter sp. Y3224198; assembly: GCF_059090025.1. Lineage (NCBI taxonomy): Bacteria > Bacillati > Actinomycetota > Actinomycetes > Micrococcales > Micrococcaceae > Arthrobacter > Arthrobacter sp. Y3224198. Next base: position 21,284 of record NZ_JBNHFG010000022.1, on the reverse strand, counting down.
GACCGTGGCTGCTTTGGCGATTGAACCGATGCCTAGGACAATGGTGCAGAAGATGACCGGCGCGATCATCATCTTGATGAGGTTGATAAACCCGGTGCCGAGCGGTTTGAGCGACTTGGCGAATTCAGGAGCCATCAGTCCGATGACGGCGCCAAGCACTACTGCCGCAATGACGGCAATGTAGAGGAAATGTGTTCTGTCCGGGCGGCGGCTCTTCTGTGAACCGGCGGCCTGGTGAGCGGCAGCTGCCATGGCGGTACTCCTTGTTGCGTTGGTCAACCACTATCATCTGCCCCAATGTGATCACAGTCACCCTTGTGTTCATATTGTTCGCGGCTCTGTACCTAACATGGAAAAACACCGGCAGAACGAAGGATGAACGTGCGGAAATGGAGCCTGGCCGGCCAGCTGTTCCTGGGCCAGCTGGCTTTCATTGTGTGTGTCTCGGGCGGCATCGCCTGGGGCCTGTACCAGCAGGCCGAGGAAAACACCTATGAGGAAACCGGCCAGCGGATGCTCGCCGTCGCCGGTACCGTGGCCGCCAGCGAGACTGTCCGCACCGCCGTCGCCTCCCCCGGCACGGGAACCGGCAGCGCCGCCGAGACAGCGGTGCTGCAGGACTTTGCCCGGGACGTTATGGACGGCGTCGGCGTGGACTTCGTAACCGTCATGGACACGGACCGCACCCGGCTCACGCACCGGAATCCGGAGCAGATCGGCAAGTCGTACATCGGTTCCGTGGACCAGGCCCTGCGCGGGGAAAGCTTTACGGAGACCTACACCGGCACGCTGGGACCCTCGGTCCGGGCGATCACCCCGGTCCGCGACGACGCCGGCAACGTCACCGCGCTCGTGGCGGCCGGGATCACCGTGGACCGGGTCGGGATTGCCCGTGACGCCCGCCTGCCCGAACTGTTCGGCATCGATGCGGCCGCGCTGGCCGTAGGTGCGCTGGCCGCCTATCTGCTCAGCCGCTACCTGCGACGGGTTACCCAAGATCTGGGGCCGGGCGAGCTGGCACACATGTTCACCTTCTACGACTCCGCCCTCCACTCCGTACGGGAGGGACTGCTGCTGCACAACACCCGCGGGCAATTGGTCCTCTACAACGACGAAGCGGCCGCCCTGCTGGGCCTGCCCCCGCGCAGCAGCAGCCCGGACGCCCCGGAACTGCCGGAGCTGCCCCGCCCGCTGGCGTCCCTGCTGCGCTCCGGCCGGGACGCCCGGGAGGAAATCCACCTCACCGGCGAGCGCATCCTGGCAGTCAACCAGTCGGCCGCACTCTCCCCCGGCTCGAACGGGCGCCGCTTCGGCACCGTCACCACGCTGCGGGACTGCACCGACGTCGAATCCCTCACCGGGGAGCTCGCCTCCATGCGCACCCTGGCCGACGCACTGAGCGCCCAGGCCCACGAACACGCCAACCGGGTGCACACCCTGGTGTCGCTGATCGAACTGGGCCGCAGCGACGAGGCGCTGCGCTTTGCGACCGCTGACTTGGAACAATCCCAGCACCTCAATGACGAGGTCCTGGCCGCCGTCCAGGAACCGGCCGTGACGGCGCTGCTGATGGGCAAGGCTGCGCAGGCCCGCGAGCGCGGCATCTACCTCGACATCACCGTGGACGGGGACGCCGAACGGTTCAGCGGCGGCGGGGTGGAGCCGGTGGAACTGGTTACCATCATCGGCAACCTGCTGGACAACGCCTTCGACGCCGCCGTGGAATCCGTTGCGCTCCACCTGGGCACCTCCGGGGATGCGCTGCGGATTGTGGTGCACGACGACGGTCCCGGCGTCGAGCCGCAAATCCTCGAACATATATTCGAACAGGGCTTCAGCACAAAGGACCTCCCGGAAGGGCGAGCTGCCGCCGGGCGCGGCATCGGGCTGGCGCTGGTGCGCCAGGCGGTGAACCGGCTGGGCGGCAGCATCCGTGTCCTCCCGGGCGGTGAGGGCGCCCGCTTCCACGTGGACCTCCCCGTCCCCGCCCCCGGGCGCTCCCCCGGCGGGGCCTTTGCACCGGCGGAGGGACGGCTATGAGCGACTCCGCCCCGATCGGCGTGCTGGTCGTTGAGGATGAAGACATCCCCGCCGAGGCGCACGCCGAATATGTCCGCCGGGTTCCCGGCTTCACGCTGGCCGGCGTCGCCCGCACGGGCTCGGAGGCCATCGCCGCACTCAAGGTGGACGCCGCCCCGGGCGCAGAGCCGGGCACCGGGCCGCGCACCCGAGGCGGCATCGACCTGGTCCTGCTGGACATGAACCTGCCGGACCTGCACGGACTGGACCTGCTTCGCCGGATCCGCGGGGCAGGCCTGCCGGTGGACGTTGTCGCCATCACGGCCGTACGGGACCTGGCAGTGGTCCGCGGGGCGATGTCCGGCGGCATTGTCGGCTACCTGATCAAGCCGTTCACGTTCTCGGCGTTCAGCACCAAGCTGACCACCTACGCCGAGTACCGGCGCCGGATGGCCGAGCAGGCGGCGTCGACCACGCAGAGCGAGGTGGACAGTGCGTTTGCGGCGCTGCGCCCCGCAGTGGCCACCGCCCTGCCCAAGGGCCTTTCCGGGGAAACCCTCGAAGCGGTGGCGGACCTGCTCAAACACTCCCCGGCTCCGCTCTCGGCGTCGGAGGTCTCCGTGCAGCTGGCCATGTCCCGGATTACCGCCCGGCGCTACCTGGAGCACCTGGCCGACGAGCAGTCGGTGCTGCGCTCGCCGCGGTACGGCACCCGCGGCCGGCCGGAACTGGAGTACAGCTGGCGCCGGTAGGCCCCTAGAGCGAACCCGACGGCCGCAGCAGCGGAGTAAGGGCCTCGATCACGGCCGGGTCTTCAATGGTGGAGGGCACCGTATGCGGTACCCCGTCGGCGATCTGCCGCATGGTCTTGCGCAGCACCTTCCCGGAGCGGGTCTTGGGCAGGGCCTCCACCACCAGCACGTCCTTGAAGTCCGCCACGGCACCGATCCGCGAGCGCACCCGCTCCACCAGTTCCGCCTGCAGTGCGCCGGCGTCGATGTCCGCCCCGGCCTTGAGCACCACATAGCCGCAGGGACGCTGCCCCTTCACCGGATCCGCGACGCCGATCACGGCACACTCCGCCACGGCCGGGTGGGAGCCGACCGCTTCCTCCATGGCTCCGGTGGAAAGCCGGTGCCCGGAGACATTGATGACGTCGTCGGTGCGTCCCATCACGAACACGTAGCCGCCCTCGTCCCGGTAGCCGGAGTCCCCCGTGGCGTAATAGCCGTCGAAGACCTCCAGGTAAGCCGCCCGGTAGCGGTCATCGCTGCCCCAGAGTGTGCGCAGGGTGCCCGGCGGGAGCGGCAGCTTCAGTGCAATGTTGCCCTCCGTCCCGGGCGGGACCTCACGGCCGGTGCCGTCCAGGATGCGTACGTCGAACCCGGGCACCGGAACAGTGGGTGAACCCGGTTTGACCGGCAGTTCTTCCAGCCCCACGGGGTTCGCGCAGATGGCCCAGCCGGTTTCGGTCTGCCACCAGTGGTCGATCACGGGAACGCCCAGCGCCGTGCCGGCCCAGTCCAGGGTGGCAGGGTCCAGGCGCTCGCCGGCGGAAAACAGGTGCCGCAGCCGGCTCAGGTCGTATTTCCCGGGCTCGGCGGCGTCCGGATCTGCCTTACGGATGGCGCGCAGGGCGGTGGGGGCGGTGAACAGCACGTCCACGCCATGCTCGGCGGCCACCCGCCAGAACGCACCGGCATCGGGGGTGCCCACCGGTTTGCCCTCGTACAGCACGGTGGTGGCCCCGGCGATCAGCGGCGCATAGACGATGTAGGAGTGCCCCACCACCCAGCCCACGTCCGAGGCCGTCCACATCACCTGCCCGGGCCCGATTCCGTAGATGTTGGCCATGGACCAAGCCATGGCGACGGCGTGGGAGCCGTTATCGCGCACCACACCCTTCGGAGCGCCGGTGGTCCCGGAGGTGTAGAGGATGTACAGCGGGTCGGTGGCGGCCACCGACACGGGGCCGGCGGGCACGGCGTCGGCCGCGAGCGCAGCCCAGCTGTGCCAGCGTGCCCCGCCGGCCCCCTGGACGTCCGGCAGGCCGTGCCCGAAACCGTCGCGTTCGGCAACGACGACGGCGTCCACCCGGTGCCGGGCCGTCTCCAGCGCCTCGGCCACGGCCGGCAGGTATTCCACCCGGCGCTTCGGCTCCAGTCCACCGCTGGCGGTCACGATCACCTTCGGGGCGGCGTCGTCGATCCGGGCGGCCAGCTCCCGGGGCGCGAAGCCGCCGAACACCACCGAATGCACCGCTCCCAGCCGTGCCGTGGCCAGCATGGCGATCACCGCCTCGGGGATCATCGGCAGGTAGATGATGACCCGGTCCCCCGCTTCCACGCCAAGGGAGCGGAGTGCACCGGCAAACTGCTCCACCTCGGCCAGCAGCTCGGCATAGGTGTAGGTGCGGCTGGTCCCGAGCATGGCGGAGTCGTACACCAGGGCGGCGGCGTCTCCCCGGCCGGCGGCAACGTGGCGGTCCAGGGCGTTGACGGAGGTGTTCAGGCGTCCGTCCGGGAACCAGGCGTACAGCGGCGCCCGGGAGGCATCAAGGGCGAGCGCGGGCGGGGTGTCCCAGTCCACCAGGGACGCAGCCTCCAGCCAGAAACCCTCGGGATCGGCGGTGCTGCGGCTGTAGGCCCCGGCATAGGCGTCGCGCTGCCCCATTGAATCCTCCTTGATCCGGTGTGTAGGCGCCATGCTACTAGCGCTGGCACAGCGGCGGGCCGGAAGCCGGTCACCCAACCGGCGTGTATACAAGGGCCCGAGAAGAAGGGGTGATTGTGCCCACGGATACGTGTTATCCGCATCTCGTGTATACACTTGGGGAAACGTGACGCAGCTATCAGACGCAAGGAGGCGGATTATGCGGGCAAGCGACCGCGCGTACGCCACCTTGCGGCAGGACATTGTGGACTGGCAGCTGCCGCCCGGCACGGTCTTGGGCGAGGTGGAGCAATCCGCCCGACTCGGGATTTCCCGGACGCCGCTGCGCGAAGCCCTGAGCCGCCTCACGGCCGACGGACTCGCGGCCCCGCACAGCGGCCGCGGCGTCGTCGTCACCGGAATATCGCTGGACACCGTGGCCGAACTCTTCGAACTCCGCCAGGCACTGGAATGCAAGGCAGCGGCGCTCGCCGCGGTGCGCGGGCCGGCACCGGTCTTCGAGTCGCTGGCCGGCCGCTTCCGTGCCGCCGGTGAACTGATCGGGTCCGCGAACGGCGACCGCACCGGGTACTACGCCCTGGTGGCCGAACTTGATGCCGCCATCGATGCCGCTGCCGCTAACACCTACCTGGCGCAGGCGCTGGGAAATGTCCGGCTGCATCTGGCGCGGGTGCGCCGGCTGGCCAAGGACAACCCGCAGCGGCTGCTCGAAACCGCCGGAGAGCACGCCACCATTGCCGATGCCGTGGCCTCCGGCAACCCCGACCTGGCCGGCGCCGCCGTCGCCGTCCACCTGCACAAAAGCCTTGAACACCTCCGATCCGCCCGGATCACCTCCGATCCGCTCGGATCACCACCCCTGAGATGGTCACCATCCCTGAGATAAGGACAAACAGTGAACCTGCATAAAGTGCGCGTCTACCGCAGCGACGAGAAGCTGGCCCGCGAGGACCAGCTGGCTTACAAGATCGCCAAGGTAGCCGCCGATCCCGTGGACGTCACCGACGACGTCACGGACATGGTCATCAACCGCATCATCGACAACGCCTCCGTGGCCGTCGCCTCCCTGAACCGCGGGCCCATTGTGGCCGCCCGCGCGCAGGCCCTCTCCTTCTCCCCGTCCGCACACGGCAAGGGCGCCTCCGTCTTCGGCGTGCTGGCCAAGAGCAGCCCCGAATGGGCGGCCTGGGCCAATGGCGTGGCCGTCCGCGAACTCGACTACCACGACACGTTCCTGGCGGCGGAGTACTCCCACCCCGGCGACAACATCCCGCCGGTCCTTGCCGTTGCCCAGCACACCGGTGCATCCGGCAAGGACCTCATCCGCGGCATCGCCACCGGCTACGAAATCCAGGTGAACCTGGCCAAGGCCATCTGCCTGCACAAACACAAGATCGACCATGTGGCCCACCTGGGCCCGTCCGCAGCCGCCGGCATCGGCACCCTGCTGGGGCTCGACGTCGACACCATCTTCCAGGCCGTCGGCCAGGCCCTGCACACCACCACCGCCACCCGCCAGTCCCGCAAGGGCGAGATCTCCACCTGGAAGGCCCACGCCCCGGCGTTCGCCGGCAAGATGGCCGTGGAGGCCGTGGACCGGGCCATGCGCGGCCAGACCTCCCCGACCCCCATCTACGAAGGCGAAGACGGCGTCATCGCCTGGCTGCTGGACGGCCCTGACGCCGCCTACGAGGTGCCGCTGCCCGCAGACGGCGAAGCCAAGCGCGCCATCCTGGACACCTACACCAAGGAGCACTCGGCCGAGTACCAGGCGCAGGCCTGGATCGACCTGGCCCGCAAGATCCACGGCGAGCACCCGGAGGCCGCCGATCCGGCCAACGTGGAAAGCGTCCTGATCGCCACCTCGCACCACACCCACTACGTGATCGGCTCCGGCGCCAATGATCCGCAGAAGTACGATCCCACCGCTTCGCGCGAAACCCTGGACCACTCCATCCCGTACATCTTCACGGTGGCCCTGCAGGACGGCGCCTGGCACCATGTAGACTCCTACGCCCCCGAGCGGGCCGCCCGCCCGGACACGGTGGAACTGTGGCACAAGGTCACCACCGTGGAGGACCCGGAATGGACCCGCCGCTACCACTCGCTGGACATCAGCGAAAAGGCCTTCGGCGGCAAGGTGACCATTGTGCTCACCGACGGCACCGTCATCACCGACGAAATTGCCGTGGCAGATGCCCACCCGCTGGGCGCCAAGCCGTTCAGCCGGGAACAGTACATCACCAAGTTCCGCACCCTGGCCGAAGGCCTGGTCTCCGCCGAGGAGATCGAGCGCTTCCTGGCCACGGTCCAGCGTCTGCCCGAACTGGCCGCCGGCGAGCTGGACCAGCTGAACATCACCGCCGCGGACGGCGTCATCGACCCGGCCGCCGCACCGAAGGGACTCTTCTAAATGCTGTACTCCTCCGTTACCCCCGAAGCCAAGCGGGTTGCCTTCCGCGAAGGACTGGCCTCCGGCACCCTGCAGCAGTTCCCGGGCGCCTTCAACCCGCTGTCGGCCCGCCTGATCGAGGAAAAGGGCTTCCACGGCGTCTACATCTCCGGTGCCGTCCTGGCCAATGACCTGGGCCTGCCGGACATCGGGCTGACCACCCTCACCGAGGTGGCCACCCGCGCGGGGCAGATTGCCCGGATGACGGACCTGCCGGCCATCGTCGACGCGGACACCGGCTTCGGCGAGCCGATGAACGTGGCACGCACTATCCAGGAACTTGAAAACGCCGGACTGGCCGGCTGCCACATTGAGGACCAGTTCAACCCCAAGCGCTGCGGCCACCTGGACGGCAAGAACGTGGTGGACACCGAAACTGCGGTCAAGCGCATCCGTGCGGCCGCGGATGCCCGCCGCGACCCGAACTTCCTGATCATGGCCCGCACGGACATCCGCGCCGTGGACGGCCTGGAAGCCGCGCAGGACCGCGCACGGGCCCTGGTGGATGCCGGGGCCGACGCCATCTTCCCCGAAGCGATGAAGTCGCTGGAGGAATTCGCCGCCATCCGCGCCGCCGTCGACGTCCCGATCCTGGCCAACATGACCGAGTTCGGCAAGAGCGACCTGTTCACCTACGACGAGCTCTCCTCGGTGGGCGTCAACATGGTGATCTACCCGGTCACCCTGCTGCGCAGCGCCATGGGTGCCGCCGAGCGGACACTGGAAACCATCAAGGCGCACGGCACGCAGGAGACCGACGTACCCAATATGCTCACACGTGCGCGTTTGTACGATCTGGTGGATTATGAGGCGTACAACCACTTCGACACGTCCGTTTTCAATTTCCAGGTTCCGGGCACCCGCTAGGACCGGCCAGGCATTTACCGCACGACGAAGGAGTCAGCAGCAATGACAGATCCCCAGATCCACAAGGGCCTGGCGGGGGTACTCGTAGACACCACCCGCATTTCCAAGGTCAACCCGGAAACCAACTCACTGCTCTACCGCGGCTACCCGGTGCAGGAACTCGCCGCACGGTGCAGCTTCGAAGAGGTGGCCTACCTGCTCTGGAACGGCGAGCTTCCCACCGAGGCGGAGCTGGCCGAGTTCATCGCCGGGGAACGCGCGCAGCGCGCCCTGACGCCGGAGCTGAAGGCCGTGATCGACGCCCTGCCGCTCACCTGCCACCCCATGGATGTCTGCCGCACCGCGGCGTCCGTCCTGGGAGCCTCGCACGAGCTGGCCGAGGATTCCTCGGTGCAGGCCAACATGGACAAGGCCGTGGGCCTGTTCGCCGCGATGCCCGCCGTCGTCGCCTATGACCAGCGCCGCCGCCGCGGCCAGGACGTGGTGGAACCGCGCGATGACCTCGGCTACTCCGCCAACTTCCTCTGGATGACCTTCGGCGAGGAAGCCGCACCCGAGGTGGTCGAGGCGTTCAACGTCTCGATGATCCTGTACGCGGAGCATTCGTTCAACGCCTCCACCTTCACGGGCCGGGTCATCACGTCCACGCTTTCGGACCTGCATTCGGCGGTTACCGGCGCCATCGGCGCGCTGAAGGGCCCGCTGCACGGCGGGGCCAACGAAGCCGTTATGCACACCTTCCAGGAGATCACCGAAAGCGCGTCCGACGGCGACGTCGCAGCGCATGCTGCCGCCTGGCTGGACGAGGCGCTGGAAGAGAAGAAGAAAATCATGGGCTTCGGCCACCGGGTCTACAAGAACGGCGACTCCCGGGTGCCGACCATGAAGGCCTCCCTGGACAACATGGTCAAGCACTACGACCGTCCGGACCTGGGCGAGCTGTACACCGCCCTGGAATCGGCCATGGGTGAGCGCAAGAACATCCTGCCGAACCTGGATTACCCGGCCGGCCCGGTCTACCACCTGATGGGCTTTGACACGCCCACCTTCACGCCGCTGTTCGTTGCGGCCCGGATCACGGGCTGGACGGCGCACATCATGGAGCAGCTCGAAGCCAACTCCCTGATCCGTCCGCTGAGTGAGTACAACGGTCCGGAGGAGCGGCACCTGCCGTAGTCGGTTAGCGCTGGGTGAGGCCTCGTGGGGCCCGGCACCTCCGGGGGCCCCGGAACGGCGGCAACGAAATTCCCTGCTCGCAGAGCTCGCAGGGAATATTAAAGCCGCCTTATCCGGGACCCTCGGGGCCTCCTCTGCGTCTTGGCGCGGCGCAGCATCGATCCTGATCGCTTCGGCTATTCACCGGGCCATATGGCGGGAAACGAGGGACCATGACCAAGGAATACCCCACGCCGGCGTACCGTGAGGAACTCCTGATCCACAAGGCACCGCCGATGTTCTGGACCTGGCCCGCACATACGCTGTTTTTCAGCCTGGTCTTCTTCCTGTGCACAGGTCCCGTGGGGATGGTTTTCGGGCTGGTCCTCAAGGCTGTGTACCCGTTCGATCCGGAGTTTGAACCGACTCGGGAGTCCATGGCCTGGGACGGTTTCAAGGTCGGGATGGTGTTCGGGTTCATTCCTGCCGTTGCAGCGGGAGCAATAAGCTTCCTCAACGGCGGGGAGGTCCGGCGCCTGTGGTCCGACTACCGGTACGAGGGATGGAGTGCCGGAGAATGCCGGGCCATGTACCGCCACGCCCATGCAACCGGCACCGCCCTCCTTCCGGCCGCGTTGCCGCGTTGGGACTTCCGTTTGGGGCGGCCGCCTGGTTCAGGAAAAAACGATGCTTGCCACGTTGACGTTGTCGTGGGCGATGGTGACTTCCGCGTCGAAATACTCCCCGGCCAGCAGTCGGGGCATCCAGAGGGCTGAATCCGGCCACATCCGGGCGTAGGGCATCTCCCCGGCGGGATACCAGGCCGGGAGGATCTCGTTGGTCTCCACCGGGTCGCCGTCCCAGCGGTGCGCCCGGAACAGCACCGTGGACATGTCCAGCCCGGGCTGGGCCGGGAAAATCCATTCGATGGTGCCGGCCCGCTCCAGGTCCGGCTCCCGGACGTGCACCCCGGATTCTTCCTCCACCTCGCGGACCGCGGCCTGCTCGGGTGTCTCCCCCGCTTCGATGTGCCCGCCGAGGGTGACCACCCGGCCCAGGCCGAAGCCGGTCTTCTTTAATCCCATAAGCACCCGCGGCCCGTCCGGTGCGTCCCGGAAGAGGAAGCACAGGACCACAGGGGACGCCCGGAAGGCTGCCGGCTCCCCCAGGGACTCCATCAGAGCGCCCGCGGGTGTGCTGCGGCGTAGACCTCCCGCAGCGTTTCCGCCGTGACGAGGGTGTAGACCTGTGTGGTGGTCACCGAGGCATGGCCGAGGAGCTCCTGGACCACCCGGACATCGGCACCGCCCTCCAGCAGGTGGGTGGCGAAGGAATGCCGGAGTGTGTGCGGGGACACGTCGCGGCCGATGTTCGCCTTTTCGGCGGCGTTTTTCAGGATGGTCCAGGCGCTCTGGCGGGAGAGCCTGCCGCCGCGGGCGTTCAGGAACAGGGCCGGTGTGCCCTTGCCCTTGGCCGACGCCGCGGGACGGCCGCGCACCAGGTAGTCATCCAGCGCCCGGGCGGCGTAGGACCCCAGCGGGACCAGGCGCTCCTTGGAACCCTTGCCGAAAAGCCGCACCACGTCCGGGCCCTTCGCGGGGATGCGCTCCAGGGACAGGTCGTCCACGTCCAGGCCCACGGCTTCGCTGATGCGCGCTCCGGTGGAGTACAGGAATTCCAGCAGGGCCCGGTCACGCAACCCCGAGGGGGTATCCAGCGACACCGCTTCGAGGATCCGGGTCACCTCGCTGACACTGATCGCCTTGGGCAGCCGCTTGCCCGGCATGGGCGGGTGGACGTCCGACGCCGGATCGGCGGCAGTCATCCCCTCCAGGGCCCAGAAGCGGTGCAGGCCGCGCACCGCCACAATGGTCCGGGCAGCCGAGCGGACACTCAGGGCCGAGGCGCCGTCAGAACCTTCCGAGATGGACTGGGCGAAGGCCGTGACGTCATGGCGCGTGATCCGGGAGATGTCTTCCACTCCCCGGGCGCTGAGGAAGCGGGCGTACCGCAGCAGGTCGCGGCGGTAGGCGTCCAGGGTGTTGACCGCCAGACCGCGTTCCACGGCCATGTGCTGCAGATAGGTGCCGATGGCCCGCCCGGCTGGGGTGGACCGGAGCTCCTCGGCGGCCGAGCGGGCCGTGGCGGCACGTGAACGGGCGGGTGCCTTGGGTGCAGCTTTGGCCGGCGGTGCCGCGGCCGGTGCTGCCGCCGGTGTCGGTACGGCCGCAGGCATGGCGGCGTCCGGCAAGCCGGAGTCGGCCCGGGCGGCGGAACTGCCCGTGCGGTCCAGTTCGGCCAGGTCGGCGTCGCGCAGCCGGCGGGCCGCCTCGGATTCGAGGTCCAGTTTCAGGGTGGGGTTCAGGGTGCCGCGAAGGTCCAGGGCGATGGTGTCGTTGCTGTTCTGCGCGGAAGCGTCAGCGCTGGGCATGGCAGGTTCCGGCTAGCGCACCGGGCCGTTGGCCCAGGTGGAGTGTTGCGAGTGGTGTTCGGGCCAGGGCGCATCGGCCGGGCGCAGGTCCCGGTAACCGTTGCCGCGGGCGACGGCGGCGGCCAGGACGGCGGCCACAGCGGAGGGGCTGTGCATCCTCCCCTGCAGGGCAGCCTGCACGGCCTCGTCCAATTCCACCCACGCCGTGGTGATCTCGGCTTCTTCGTGGGTCCGGGTGTGCCGCTGCTCCTCGGGCACCTCGGTGATGCCCCGCGCCAGGTAGATGCGCAGGGCTTCACGGGAGGAACCGGGTGAGAGGAACAGATCGGTGAGCACGTGCCAGTCGGCGGCCACCAGGTCCGCTTCCTCTGCAAGTTCGCGGGCGGCGCCCACCTGGAAGTCTTCGCCGTCCACATCCAGCAGTCCGGCCGGGATTTCCCACAGGGTCATCCGGACCGGGTGCCGGTACTGGTTGATCAGGAGCACCTGTCCCGCGTCGTTCATGGCCAGGATGGCCACCGCGCCGGGGTGCGTGATGTAGTCACGGACCAGGGGTTCGCCGTCGTCGGTCAGGGTGAATTTCTCCTTGACCACGTCCCACACCGGGCCGCTGTACACCGTCTCCGATTCCAGCAGCGGGCGCGGGCTTTGTGCGTCGGCGAACCCCGGCGCCATGGCTAGGCCTTGCCGTTCTGGTGGGCCAGGGCAGCCTTGACGAGTCCGGCGAAGAGCGGGTGCGGACGCGTCGGGCGGGAGCTGAGCTCCGGGTGTGCCTGCGTGGAGACGTAGTACGGGTGCACATCGGCAGGAAGCTCGACGAACTCCACCAGGCCGCCGTCGGTGGTGGTTCCGGAGAACACCAGGCCGGCGTCGGCAATCTGGTCGCGGTACTGGTTGTTGACCTCGTAGCGGTGGCGGTGGCGCTCGGCCACCTCCGTCTTGCCGTAGGTCTTGGCAACCACGGATTCCGGCTCCAGCTTGGCGTCCCACAGACCCAGGCGCATGGTGCCGCCCATGTCGCCGCCGCCGGCAACAATGTCCTTCTGCTCGGCCATGGTGGCGATAACCGGGTACTGGGTATCCGGTTCGAACTCGGAGGACGAGGCACCTTCAAGGCCCACCACGTTGCGGGCGTATTCGATGACCATGCACTGCAGGCCAAGGCACAGGCCCAGCGTCGGGAGCTTGTTCTCCCGGGCATAGGTCAGGGCGCCGAGCTTGCCCTCGAGGCCGCGGATGCCGAAGCCGCCGGGCACGCAGATGGCATCGGCGCCGGCCAGGGCCTTGGCCGCACCTTCGGGGGTGTCGCAGTCGTCGGAGGGAACCCAGCGGATGTTGACCTTGGCCTTGTTCGCGAAACCGCCGGCGCGCAGCGCCTCGGTCACGGACAGGTAGGCGTCGGGCAGGTCCACGTACTTGCCCACCAGGGCAATGTCCACGTGGTGCTTGGGGTTGTGCACGGCTTCAAGCAGGCGGTCCCACTTGGTCCAGTTGACGTCCTTGAACTTCAGGTCCAGGTGCTGGACGATGTACGCGTCCAGGCCCTGCGAGTGAAGGGTCTTGGGGATGTCGTAGATGCTCGGGGCGTCCGGGCAGCCAATCACGGCGTCCACGTCGACGTCGCACATGCGGCCGATCTTGCTGCGCATGGCGTCCGGCACCGGGCGGTCCGAGCGGATGACGATGGCGTCCGGCTGGATGCCGATGGAGCGCAGCGCCGCCACGGAGTGCTGGGTCGGCTTGGTCTTCAGTTCCTGGGACGGGCCGATGTACGGCACAAGGGAGACGTGCAGGAAGAAGACGTTGCTGCGGCCGATGTCCTGGCGGACCTGGCGGGCCGCTTCGAGGAACGGCTGCGACTCGATGTCGCCCACCGTGCCGCCGATTTCGGTGATGATGACGTCGGGGGTCTTCTTCGCCTCGGAGGGCAGGCGCATCCGGCGCTTGATCTCGTCGGTGATGTGCGGGATGACCTGGACCGTGTCGCCGAGGTACTCACCGCGGCGCTCCTTGGCGATGACGGTGGAGTAGACCTGGCCCGTCGTCACGTTGGCGGAGCCGTCGAGGCTCTCGTCGAGGAACCGCTCGTAGTGTCCGATGTCGAGGTCGGTCTCGGCACCGTCGTCGGTGACGAAGACTTCGCCGTGCTGGAAGGGATTCATTGTGCCCGGATCCACGTTCAGATACGGATCGAGCTTCTGCATGGTCACTGCAATGCCGCGCGACCTCAACAGATGGCCGAGACTTGACGCTGTCAGTCCCTTACCGAGTGAGGACGCCACGCCACCGGTGACGAAGATGTGTTTGGTCGTAGAAGACGACTTGGGAAACCTGGAATTTGATCGCTGCACCACGGAGTTCGAGCCTATCACCTTTTGTTGTTTCGAGTTTGTCCTGCGCTTGTGTTCGTTCTGTATGCCATCGTAGTTCGCTCTTCCTTTCGGGGCGGTATCACTGCGAGTGCCCCGCCGCTTCCAGCAGCTCTTCCGCGTGCGCCCGCGCCGTGGCCGAGTCTTCCTGCCCCGCAAGCATGCGGGCCAGTTCCTTGATCCGGTCCTCCTGGCCAAGCACGCGCACGTCGCTGGCAGTGACGCCGGAACCGTCATCCGTCGAGGTGGAGGTCTTAATCACACGGACGTGGTGGTTGGCGAACGCGGCCACCTGCGGCAGGTGGGTCACCACGATCACCTGCACATGCCGGGCCAGCATGGCCAGCCGGCGGCCGATCTCGACGGCGGCCTTGCCGCCGACGCCGGCGTCCACTTCGTCGAAGATGAACGTGGGCACGGGGTCCACGGCAGCGAGGACCACTTCGATGGCCAGCATCACGCGGGACAGTTCGCCGCCGGAAGCACCCTTGCCGAGGGGGCGTGCCGGGGCCCCGGGGTGCGGGGCGAGCAGGAAGGCAATGGTGTCGGCGCCGTACGGTCCCGGCTCGCCGGCCGGTTCCACCTCGATCACGAGGTTGGCGTCCTTCATGGCCAGTGCGGTCAGTTCGTCGCTGACCCGCCGGGCCAGCTCTGCCGCAGCTTCGGTCCGCAGCTTGGTCAGGGCCTCCCCGCGGCTGGCCAGGTTCCCGGCGAGGGTTTCAATTTCCGCTTCGAGCGCCTCGATCCGGGTGTCATCGGAGCTGAGCTCGGCCAACCGCTTGGCGCTTTCGCCGCTCCATTCCAGCACGCCGTCAATGGAGGGGGCATACTTTCGGACGAGTCCGGCCAGGTCCGCACGGCGGGATTCAACTTCGGCCAGCCGTTCGGGGCCCTCCGAGTCGAGGGAGGCGCCGTAACTGGCCAGTTCGGTGGCGATGTCGGCCAGGATGTAGCCCACTTCGGCCAGGCGCTGGCCGGCGTCGGCGAGGGCCGGGTCATGCTCTCCGGCGGATTCAAGCTGGCGCTTGGCGGCGTCCACCAGGGAGGTGGCATCGCCCCCGTCTGAGAAGTCGTCGGCGATGAGCGCGGCATGTGCACCCATGGCGGCAGTGCGCAGCTCTTCCAGGTTGCTCAGCCGCATGGCTTCCGCCTTGAGGGAGTCGTCCTCCCCCGGCTGCGGGTCCACGGCTTCGATTTCCTCCAGCGCAGCGGTGAGGTACTCCGCTTCGCGCAGCCGGTCCCGTGCCTGGTCGCGCAGTTCGGCCAGCTCCTTGGCTGCCGCCCGCCAGCGCGCGTAGTCCTCCTGGTAGGCGCCGAGCTCTGCGGCCAACGGGGCACCGGCATACTTGTCCAGCGCCTCCCGCTGCGCGGCGGCGCTCTTGAGCCGCAGCTGGTCCGTCTGGCCGTGGACCACCACCAGGTGCTCCCCCACCTCGGCCAGCACACCCACCGGAGCGGAGCGCCCGCCCACATGGGCACGGCTGCGGCCGTCCGCGTTTACGGTACGGACCAGCGTAAGTTCGGCGGCGCCGTCGTAGGCTTCGAGTTCGGCGCCGGCCTCGGCGGCGCGCACCGCGGCGGGACTGTCCGGGTCCACATGGACCAGGGCCTCGGCGACGGCGGACTTGGCACCGATGCGGACCGCGCCGGCGTCCGACCGGGCGCCCAGCAGCAGTCCGAGTGCGGTGATGACCATGGTTTTGCCGGCACCGGTTTCGCCGGTGACCACGGTAAAGCCCGGCCCGAGTTCCAGCGTGGCGTCGGTGATGACACCGAGGTCCCTGATCCGGATTTCCTCAATCATTCGGCGAAGCCTCCACTGTCAGAACCTGCATTGTCCGCGGCCGTCGCGCCTGTGTGGCTGCCGCTTTTCGGCAGGGCCGGTGATCGAACTCCGGGATCGGGCACGCTGCCGCCGGCACGGTCGGCTTCGCGGCCGGGTGCCGGGCTGAGCTGCATGCCGGGCACCGGGCCCGAGACCGGTCCCCGCCACCCGTGGGTGGGCAGCTGGAACTTGCGGACCAGGCGTTCCGAGAACGGTGTTTTGTGGGTCCGGGCGAGCCGGACGGGGGTTTTGGACCGGGTGACTTCCACCCGGGATCCCGGTGGCAGATCCACGCTGCGCCGTCCGTCGCACCACAGCACACCACAGGCGTCGGTGCGGGTAAGGATTTCCACGGCCAGGACAGATGCCGGTGCCACGACGAGGGGCTTGGCGAAGAGTGCATGGGCGCTGATCGGTGCCAGCAGCAGGGCCTCGACCTCCGGCCAGACTACGGGGCCGCCGGCGGAAAACGCGTAGGCGGTGGATCCGGTGGGTGTGGCCAGGACAACGCCGTCGCAGCCGAAGGAACTGATGGGCCGGGCGTCCACTTCAATGACCACCTCGAGCATCCGCTGCCGGTCTGCCTTTTCCACGGCGGCTTCATTCAATGCCCAGGTATGGGCAATCAGTTCATTGTTGTGCCAGACCTTCACATCGATGGTCATACGCTCTTCGACGGTGTAGGCGCGTTCCACCACCCAGTGCACGGTCTGCGCCAGGTCGGCGCGTTCGCTTTCGGCGAGGAATCCCACGTGTCCCAGGTTTACGCCCAGCAGGGGGACTGCGGTGCCGCGGACCAGTTCGGCGGCCCGCAGAATGGTGCCGTCGCCGCCCAGGACCATGCCGAGATCCACCCGGTCCAGGGCCACGTCTTCATCCAGGATCTCGGTGGGTGCGGCAAGCACCCCGTATTCGGCCTGGATGTCCTCCAGGTCGCGGCGGCGCATCACGGGCACCAGACCGGAGGAATGAAGCTGCGTGCAGGCCTCTTGGGCAGCGGTCATGGCATCACGCCGTCCGGTGTGGGCCAGGACCAGTATCCGTCTGCTCATCTGCGTCTTCATCCTCTTCCGTTTACGGGCCATGCGTGCGGCACGCCCACCCGTCAGTCTTCTATGGCAGGCTCCCGCTCGGCAAACCCGTCGAATCCTTCAAACGCCTCGGCGACCACCCTGGCGGCAACCCTTAACAGTGCCTCGTCCGGCGTTCCCTCCTGCCGCTCGCTGCCGTCCGGGCCGGGAACACGCAACCACATAAAGAACTCCACGTTGCCGTTCTGGCCGGGCAACGGGCTTGGTGCAATGCCCGCTATCTCCAGTCCTGCGGCCAGGGCTGACGCTGCGACACGGGTGACGGCCAGGCGGTGCTGTTCGGGATCGGTGACCACGCCGGTGCGGTCCAGCCGTTCCCGGCCGACTTCGAACTGGGGTTTCACCATCAGGAGCAGGCTGCCGCCGGGCCTGGTGGCCCGGGCCAGGGCCTCCACCACCATGGTCAGGGAGATGAAGGACAAATCAGCGACGGTGAGGTCAACCGTGCCGCCGATGTCCTGCTGGTCCAGGTACCGGACGTTCATGCCCTCGTAGACACTCACACGCGGGTCTTTCCGCAACGGTTCCACCAACTGGTCGTGGCCCACGTCCACGGCGGCCACATGCGCAGCCCCGGAGCGCAGCAGGACATCGGTGAACCCTCCGGTGGAAGCGCCGGCATCAAGACAGCGGAGCCCCTGCGGGCGGACCGCCGGGAAGGCTGCCAACGCGCCGGCCAGCTTATGTCCGGCGCGGCTCACGTAGTCCGGAAGCCCGTCGTCGAGCACCTCCAACGAATCTGTGGCGGCCACCGGGGCGGAGGGTTTTGTTGCAGGCGAGCCGCCGCGCAGGACGCGTCCGGCCGCAATCAGCTTGGCGGCCTGGGTGCGGGAGCGCGCAAGACCGCGGGTCACCAGTTCCTGGTCGAGTCTGGACATGGCTACCGGGTCCGGGGATCGCCGGGCAGGGGAACACCGGAGGAAGCGTCGGCACGGGATCCGGATTCGCTGTTCAGTTCCGCCAGCAGTCCGTCATGCAGGGATGCGTAAACTGCACCATGCCCGGACACGGGCGTACTTGCCAGATCCGGGAGGCCCGCCAGCAGGGAATCCACGGCGGGGTCCCCTGTGGCCGCCGGTGAATCCGGCCAGCCCGGCTGGGAATCAGGCATCGGTGTTCCTCCTGCTGATGGATGTGGTGTAGGTATGGCTTCTCTTGAGAAGCCTAGCCGCGGCCGGTGACAGTCCAGCGGATCTCGGGCGCCTGGGCGGACTCCACGTCCGGGTGGGAGGCCCACCAGGCGGCGCACGCGGCCCGCCAGCTGTCCAGATCGTCGGATTCTCCGTCGATCACGATGACGGACCCCTCTACCCAGGCTGCAGCCTCGCCGCAGCGGTACCGCCCGCCGTCGGAGAGCGGGACCGGATACGGTGCGAACAGCGCCTCAAGGTTCTCAATGAGGTAGACCGGCCGCTCCGGGGTGCGGGCAGCGAGTGCGGTTAGTGGGGTGTCGACGCCGGTGAGCACCAGTGCCGTGTCGAAGCCGGCGTTGGTGCCGCCGAGGATGTCTGTGTCCAACCGGTCCCCCACCACCAGCGGACGGTGCACGCCCAGGTGGCGCGCCGCCGTCGTAAACAGCGGTGCCTCCGGCTTTCCCGCCACAAACGGGACTTTGCCGGTGGCAGCACCCACGGCAGCCACCAGGGTGCCATTGCCGGGGGCGATCCCCCGGGCCTGCGGAATGGACAGGTCGGTGTTGGTGGCCACCCAGACCGCTCCGCGACCGACGGCGAACGCCGCCTCCGCGAGGTCCTTCCAGCCCAGGGACGGATCGAACCCCTGGATCACGGCGTCAGGACCGTCCTCGGCAGAGTTGACGACGGTGAGTCCCTGGGCCTCGACGGCGGCAACCAGTGTGGCACTTCCCGTCACCAGGACCTTGGCACCGGCCGGGACCTTGGAAGCGAGCAGTTCGGCACCGGCCTGCGCAGAACCGAAGACGTTCTCCGCGGTGGCCGGCGCGCCGAGGTCACGCAGATGCGCGGCCACGGTTTCCGAAGAGCGGGACGCGTTGTTGGTGACGTAGGCAAGCTGGACCTGGGCATCCGCCAGCCTGCCCAGCGCCTCCACGGCTCCGGGTATGGCATGCGGGCCGGCGTAGACAACGCCGTCCAAATCCGAAAAGACGGCGTCGTACCCGGAAACCAGGGAGGAATCAGCCGTCAAGGCGCTGCTGCTCCGACTCATCGGCGTCTTCCCGTGGCGTTTCCTCGTCGTCGTCGCTCATGTCCAGGTCGGTGACGATAACCTCGACATCTTCATCTTCATCATCGTCGACGTCGCCGGCTTCGGTCAGGCGGGCTTCCTGTTCGTCGCTGGGCAGGGCATCGGCCTCGGCATCAACCGTCGAGTTGTCCTGTGCCGGCTTCTCTTCGGCTTCAAAGTACGCACCGGTACGGTCTTCACGCGGCTCGGAACGGCGTTCCTTGCGTTCTTCCTCCGGGGCGAGGTCGAAGATTTCCGGTTCGGCGAAATCGCCCATGCCCAGGGCGCTGTCGGCCCGCAGTGCCTGCTTGCGCCACTGCCCGGCTTCTTCGTTGCGGCCGGCCAGCTCCAGCGCGTCAGCGTAGGCACGGAACAGCCGCGGGCTGTAGGAGAAGGCCCGGTTGCGGTCCAGCTGCGGGATCTCCAGCGCGGTGACGGCCGCCTCGAACTGGCCCATGTCCATGCGTGCACCCGAGGCGACGATGGCGAGGTCCACCTGGCCGGACACGTCCAGGTCCTTGGCGTCCTCGGACCGGACCAGGTCCAAAGCCCGTTCCGGGTGGCCCAGGCCGCGTTCGCAGTCGGCCATCATCGGCAGGTAGGCGTTGGAACCGCTGATTCGGCGGTAGGTGCGGAATTCGCGCAGCGCCTCACCGAAGTGCTCGGCAGCGTAGGCGGTAAGGCCCACGGCCTCGCGGACCACAGCCATGCGGCCGCCGCGGCGGCTTGCAGCCAGGGCGTGCTGGAAGGCGAGCTCGGGTTCGTCGTCGATCAGGCGGCCGGCCATGACCAGGTGCTTGGAGACCCATTCACCGTTGACCTCTTCGAGGTTGCGCAGCTGCGCGCGGGTGACCTTGTCCAGCTCCTGTCCGGTGACGTCCTCATCGATTTCAGGGGAACGCTCACGGTCGGGCCGGTTGGCGCTACGCAGGTCCTTGGCGTTGCGGGGGCGCGGTGCCGCCGGCGCATCGTCACGACGGAAGGACGGACGGTCTGCGCCCTGTGCGGGCCGGTCGCCGCGGGGCGGACGGCTGTCACGCTGCGGACGATCATCACGACTAAACGGCTTACGCTCACCGAACTGCTTACGGTCACCATCGCGGGCCGGGCGGCTGTCACGGCTGAACGGCTTACGCTCACCATCTCGCTGGGGACGGTCATCACGCGAGAACGGCTTACGACCAGCGGAAGCCCCGCGGTCACCAAAGGAACGACGCTCACCATCACGCGCCGGACGGCTGTCACGCTGCGGACGGTCATCACGCGAGAACGGCTTACGCTCACCATCACGCGCCGGGCGGTCATCACGGCTGAACGGCTTACGCTCACCATCACGCGCCGGGCGGTCATCACGGCTGAACGGCTTACGACCAGCAGAAGCACCACGGTCACCAAAGGAACGACGCTCACCATCACGCGCGGGACGATCATCACGCGAGAACGGCTTACGACCAGCAGAAGCACCACGGTCACCAAAGGAACGACGCTCACCATCACGCGCGGGACGATCATCACGACTGAACGGCTTACGCTCACCATCACGCGCCGGACGGCTGTCACGCTGAGGACGGCTGTCACGGCTAAACGGCTTACGCTCACCATCACGCGCCGGACGATCATCACGGCTGAACGGCTTACGGTCCTTTGATCCTGAACGCTGGCCTGCCGGCTTGCGGTCTTCCCAACGCTTGGGTGCGTTGCGGTCATTCGTGGCCGGGCGACCCTGGGAATCCCGCCGCGGTGCGCCGCTTCGGTCCTGGTCCCTGTTGTTCTGCTCTGACATGCTGGCTAGTTCCTCTCGTCGTGAGCCGACCAACGGAATTTACTGCAGTCGCTCGTCACTATGTACCTGTAATGGAGATGTAAAAGTTATGGGAGGCGATCAGCGCCTTAGGCAATTCTAGTGCAGGAGACCTCTCCGAACCGATTCCACAGGCCGCATCGTGCCCGGTAACGGGGTGAGCCTCACCACGACGCCGCCGATGCCGGCGGGATCCGAGCACCTGGCTGAAGGAAGATTCCAGGCTCTTCGGGAGTAGTTCGAGGGTTTAAACGGGTGAGGGCCCCGCAACCATGCGGGGCCCTCAACCATCAAAAAATTGTCCGGCGGTGACCTACTCTCCCACACCCTCCCGGATGCAGTACCATCGGCGCTGTGGGTCTTAGCTTCCGGGTTCGGAATGGGACCGGGCGTTTC